>JBJMGN010000414.1:0-4917 GCA_045807885.1 Pyrinomonadaceae bacterium
ATCGGCGAGATCATTTCGAACACGCTCAAAAAAGATGCGATTTCCAAGCCCGTGGACGCGTTGCTTGAAATATATCGCAAGATGCGTCCGGGCGACCCACCGACCGTGCCGACCGCATATCACCTTCTCGAAGGCATGTTCTTCGATACGCGGCGGTTCGACCTTTCGCGCGTCGGCCGACTGAAATTCAACATCAAAATGGGCCGGCCCGAGCGCGATCGTATAGACGATCCGCTTCTCGCACCGAAGGATTTTATCGAAGTGGTGAATTATCTGCTTCGAATGAAAAGGGATAGCGAGCATTTCTCGCAGGACGATATCGACCATCTCGGCAACCGCCGCGTTCGCGCAGTCGGTGAACTGCTCGAAAATCAGTTCCGGATCGGTTTGGAACGGATGGAGCGGGCTATTAAAGAGAAGATGTCGATCCAACAAGACATGTTCACTACGATGCCGCGCGACCTTGTGAACGCCAAGCCGGTAACAGCCGCGGTTCGCGAGTTCTTTGGTTCGTCACAGCTTTCGCAGTTCATGGACCAGACTAATCCGCTTTCGGAAATTACTCATAAGCGTCGACTTTCGGCCCTTGGACCGGGTGGTCTGTCCCGTGAGAGAGCTGGGTTTGAAGTTCGTGACGTGCACCCGACCCACTATGGCCGAATTTGCCCGATCGAGACGCCTGAAGGTCCGAACATCGGATTGATCTCGTCGCTCTCGTGCTTTGCTCGTATTAACGAGTTTGGTTTTATTGAATCTCCGTATCGAAAGGTTATCGACGGCCGTGTGATCGAATACGTAAAGATTCACAATGGCGGCGATACCAAGTTCAAGCCGCGTGAGCACGCACCGCTAGAAGATGTGGAACGCGCGAATAAAAAGGTCGCCAAAGAAGGCGGCAAACAGGCTGAATTCGAGCCGTTCCCGTTCTATCTAACGGCGTGGGAAGAAGACCGCTATGTCATCGGACAGGCGAACATTGAGCTCGACCCAAACGGTAATCTCGTTAACAACGTCAACGCGGCTAGAAAGAAGGGTGAATTTACTACTTCCAAGCGCGAAGACATCGAGTACATGGACGTTTCGCCGAAGCAGCTTGTTTCTGTGGCCGCTTCGCTGATCCCGTTCCTCGAGAACGATGACGCCAACCGAGCTTTAATGGGTTCGAACATGCAGCGTCAGTCGGTCCCGCTTCTGCGTGCCGAGTCTCCATATGTCGGAACCGGAATGGAGAAGATCGCTGCTCGCGATTCCGGTGCGGTCGTCATCGCAAAACGAGACGGCGTTGTCGATTACGTCGACAGCGAACGCATCATCGTAAAAGCCGACCACCAGGTCGATGGCACGATATCGCGTGAGGTGACGGCGGACATTTATTCGTTGGTCAAATTCAAGCGTTCAAACCAGAACACCTGCATCAATCAGCGGCCGATCATTCAGGTCGGCGAACGTGTGAAAAAGGGTCAAGTTATCGCGGACGGACCGTGTACCGATCGTGGCGAGCTTGCTCTTGGTCGAAATGTGCTGGTGGCATTCATGCCTTGGCGCGGGTACAACTTTGAGGACGCGATCCTTGTGTCGGAGCGTCTCGTTAAGGACGACTACTACACGTCGATCCATATTGAAGAACTCGAGATCGAGGCTCGCGATACAAAACTCGGCCCCGAGGAAATTACTCGAGACATACCGAACATCGGCGAGGTGATGCTTCGTGATCTTGATGAATCGGGAATTATCCGAATCGGAGCTCAGGTAAAACCAGGCTCGATCCTTGTTGGTAAGGTCACCCCCAAGGGCGAAACCCAATTGACCGCTGAAGAAAAACTGCTTCGTGCGATCTTTGGTGAAAAGGCCGGCGACGTAAAGGATGCGTCGCTGACATGTCCGCCGGGAATCGATGGGACGGTCGTTGACGTTCAGGTCTTTACCCGAAAGGGACAGGATAAGGACGAACGGTCGCTCGATATCGAACAGATGGAAGAAGAAGATCTTCGCCGCGACCTTGAAGACGAAATTCGAATTCTTCAGGAACAGCGCGATGAACGTATCTTTGAGCTTTTTGAAGGCCGGAAACTCAACAACGATCTGAAGGATGGCAAGGACGTCATCTTAAAGAAGGGAACAACATTAACACGCGAAATTCTTAAGGAAATTTCGACGAGGCTGCTTAAGAACATCGATGCAGCATCGGGCAGGGTTGATACCGCGGGTGAGATCAAGGAATACGAGCAGCGTGTTATTCGGCAGATCGGCATTTTGTCCGATATCTACGACGAGAAGATCACCAAGCTCAAACAGGGCGACGAATTGCCGCCGGGCGTGATCAAGATGGTGAAGGTTTTCGTGGCGATGAAACGAAAACTCTCGGTCGGCGACAAAATGGCCGGACGCCACGGGAATAAGGGTGTGATTGCTCGCATCCTGCCGGAAGAGGATATGCCTTATTTGCCGGACGGAACGCCGGTCGAGATCGTTCTCAATCCGCTTGGCGTACCATCGCGTATGAACGTGGGGCAGATCCTGGAAACCCATCTGGGCTGGGCTGCACGCGTTCTCGGACTTCATTTCGCGACGCCGGTTTTCGATGGCGCAAGCGAGGCCGAGATCAAGGAGTATATCGGGCAGGCGAATCGCCGCTACGACGAGCTCAAGCTGCCGCCTTCTGTCGGGCCGTCGGGCAAGACAAAACTGTATGACGGACTCACTGGCGAGCAGTTCGAGCAAAAAGTAACCGTCGGTTACATCTATATGCTCAAACTTTCGCATCTTGTCGACGACAAGATCCACGCCCGGTCTATCGGACCGTATTCGTTGATAACGCAGCAGCCACTAGGCGGCAAGGCCCAGTTCGGCGGTCAGCGTTTCGGCGAAATGGAAGTTTGGGCACTTGAAGCATATGGTGCGGCGCACATTCTGCAGGAATTGTTGACCTGTAAATCCGACGACGTGGCCGGCAGGTCGAAGATCTACGAAACGATCGTAAAGGGTGTTTCTAACTTCGAGCCGGGCATTCCGGAATCGTTCAATGTGCTTGTTCGAGAGCTGCAATCGCTTTGTCTCGATGTCGAACTCATACACGAAGATGAGATCGATCCGGAAGAAGTAGCGGCCGGCGTTGATGCACTTGTCGGAGTAGATTAGGTCCGCGGGGTGTCCCACACCTCGTAGAAAAAGGTGTGGGACAGCGGGACACTACCAATTAAGTGTTTTAATTGCAGAATGATAGGGTGTCCCAAGTGATTCTGGGACAAAGGTGGGACAGGACACCAGAAATTGGAGAAATATGTTTCGATTCAATAACGAAAGCAAAACGCAGTTGACGACAAATTACGAAGCGATTCGGATCAGTCTGGCGTCGCCGGATAAGATTCGGTCTTGGTCGCACGGCGAAGTAACCAAGCCGGAAACGATCAACTACCGGACGTTCAAGCCGGAAAGGGACGGATTGTTTTGCGCGCGGATTTTCGGTCCGGTCGCCGATTGGGAATGTCTCTGCGGAAAATATAAGCGGATGAAACACCGCGGCGTGATATGCGACAAGTGCGGTGTTGAAGTTACGCAATCGAAGGTGCGTCGCGAACGGCTCGGGCATATCGAGCTTGCGTCGCCCTGCTCGCATGTCTGGTTCTTTAAGGGACTGCCGTCGCGTATCGGCCACCTACTTGATATAACACTTCGCGATCTTGAAAAGATCCTCTATTTTGAGACCTACATTGTTGTTGATCCGGGTGACGTGCCCGACTTGAAAGAAAAGGACCTTCTTAATGACGAACGTTATCGCGAATTGGTACGCGATTTTCCTAACGGTTTTGTCGCAAAGATGGGTGCTGAAGCGATCAAGGAATTGTTGATCAAGATCAACATCGAAGAGCTCGTCGAAGATCTGCGTGGCAGAATGCGTGAAGAAACCTCGCAGCAGAAAAAGCTTAAGTTTTCGAAGCGCCTGAAGGTTGCGAATTCGTTCGCTCGCTCAGGTAACAAGCCAGAATGGATGATCCTGGACGTCATCCCGGTCATTCCTCCGGAACTTCGCCCATTGGTGCCGCTCGATGGCGGACGCTTTGCTACGTCGGATCTGAACGACCTATATCGCCGCGTGATCAACCGAAACAATCGCTTGAAAAAGTTGATCGAACTTCGCGCACCCGAAGTGATCGTTCGAAACGAAAAGCGAATGCTGCAGGAAGCGGTCGATGCGTTGTTTGACAATGGACGGCGTGGACGCGTGCTTCGCGGAGCCAACAACCGCCCGTTGAAGTCACTTTCAGGCACATTGAAGGGGAAACAAGGACGTTTCCGTCAGAACCTCCTCGGAAAACGCGTAGATTATTCGGGCCGTTCGGTTATTGTGGTTGGTCCTGAGCTGAAGCTCCATCAATGCGGTTTGCCGAAAAAGATGGCTCTTGAGCTGTTCAAGCCGTTTATCTACAACAAGCTCGAACGCGATCAGCACGCCGCCACTATCAAGCAGGCACGTGAAATGGTCGAGCGCCAGGAGCCGATCGTTTGGGACATTTTGGAAGAAGTGATCCGTGAGCATCCCGTTCTGTTGAATCGGGCTCCGACACTCCACCGTCTTGGGATCCAGGCATTCGAACCTGTTCTGGTTGACGGAAAAGCGATCAAAATTCACCCCCTGGTCTGTACTGCCTTCAACGCGGACTTTGACGGCGACCAGATGGCGGTGCATATTCCGCTTTCGGCCGAAGCTCAGATCGAAGCGAGTGTACTCATGCTTGCATCGAACAATTTACTCTCGCCGGCAAGCGGTCAGCCCATCACCGTTCCTTCGCAGGATATCGTCCTTGGCTGCTATTACTTGACTCTCGGCCGGGCTGAATTAAAGGGTGAGGGCAAGGCGTTCAACTCGGTTGATGACGTGATCCTTGCACTTGATGCCGGCATTGTCGAAACGCAGAG
>JBJMGN010000415.1:0-5089 GCA_045807885.1 Pyrinomonadaceae bacterium
GGCAGTGACGGTCATCCGACCAGCCGGGGTGATTCACGATCGGGTACAAACAAATTCCGTTAATATCGACACCACGACGGGCAGCGACCGCAGCCTGTTCGCACACATACCGAAACCAATCAGGACGCTTGTCATCTTCGATGCCGGTCTCGGCGATCAGAATAGGCTTATGGTACCGCTCCTGGTATTCGGCAAGTATTTCGTGCAGGGGTCGGTAAAGCTCGTGTCCAAGCGCGATTTTAACTCGGTTCGGAAAATGCCATTGGTTGTGAAAGTAGTAATTGAGACCGATTACGTCAACAAGTTCGGGCGAACCGCCAAGCTCGCTATCACATTGGCCGAGTAGCATGTCAAACGCTTCGAACTGAGCAAGTCGATATTTTTCCGCAGCCCGCCTGCGTTCGGGCGAGCCGCTCTTTGAAACGACGTGAATCGCAGGATCGGTTGCGACTATCGTCGCGCGAGGCGCTACTGATTTGACCGCGCGTGTCGCTGCCGTCGCAGCTCGGACGAGTTGGCGTTTCAATTCGTTTCCTCGCTTGCGAGCGAGCGGATAAAACTTGCCCGATTCGCCGGCTGCCCAAGAGAAGAATGAGATTTCGTTTACCGCGCATGCAGTCAGGCGGTCGCCAAGTTCAGACGTAAGGAACTCAGTAGCGGCGCGCGAAAAAGCCGAGAATCGCTCGATAAAATGCTCGCTGAAAATGTCGAGATCATCGGGAAAGCCATAGTGAAACAAGTCCCAGATGACCTCAACGCCCGTGTTCTTTGCTGCGGCGACTTGTTTTTTTACACTGGCGAATTCGTAACGATATGGTTCGGTTTCGATGAGATGCCATCTCAGCCCGTCCCGGCAACTGCTGATGTTAAGATCCCGAAGGCGCTCATAATCCCGTTCGGCAAACTCCTCGTGACGCGTCGACGCGATAAGATCATGCCGCCGCCCGTTTGCGTCGCGGTGCGTTGAGCATTCGAAGCCGCCCATTAGAAAACTGCTAAATACCATATAGCATCTGATTTTAGTTTCGGTTTGGTAGTTTGTGGTTGCAAGAAAAGGGCTTCATTGTCAGTCTTGAAGTAGAAGAAAAAGTGAATGAATATTCTTGTCACCGGTGGGGCCGGTTATATAGGAAGCATAGTAGTTGAGGAGACGTTGCGTGCCGGCCATAAAACGGTTGTCTACGACAATCTCGTAAAAGGGCACCGCGAAATGGTCTCTCCTGAGGCTGTTTTTGTAGAAGGTGACCTGCTCGATCGAAAATTGCTTACGCGCGCGATAAGCGAGAATCAAATCGAGGCCGTGATACATATGGCCGCGTATTCACTTGTCGGCGAATCCGTGCAGGAGCCGGCGAAGTACTACACAAATAATGTCGTTGCAGGGCTTGTCTTGCTCGATTCGATGCGCGACTGCGGTGTTTCAAAGATCGTGTTCTCCTCAACCGCGGCCGTTTACGGCGAACCGGAAAAGCAGCCGATCAAGGAAACCGACCGGACAGCGCCTACTAACCCTTACGGAGATACAAAACTAGCCTATGAGACTGCTCTGAAAAATTACGAAACAGCCTACGGGATTCGTTACGCCAGCCTGCGTTATTTTAATGCGGCAGGTGCCACAGAGCGGTGCGGCGAACTTCACGATCCTGAAACCCACCTTATCCCTATCGTGCTGCAAGCGGCCGCGGGCGAGCGAGAGATCGTCGAAATTTTTGGTGATGACTATCCAACCCCTGATGGCACGTGCGTTCGTGACTATATACATGTTATCGACCTCGCCCGAGCGCATATCCAAGCCATGGAGATTCTCGACAATAAAAGCGCGATCTTTAATCTAGGCGGCGGCAATGGCCATTCGGTGAAGGAAGTGGTCGCAGTCGCGGCGGAAATAACAGGCGTTGAGATCCCGACCCGTATTTCTAAACGCAGAGCGGGCGATCCTGCTGTTCTGATCGCAAGTTCCGATACGATCAAGTCCGACCTTGGGTGGAAACCGGAGTTTCAGGATCTTCGTACGATTATCGGGTCGGCATGGAGGTGGATCCAGAAGGGCAATAATGCTTCCGCAACAAATAACGGGCAGCCAGAGAAGCTCGATCGTCGAATTCGTTCGTAACGGAATTCGTAACAGAGGTTTCCCCCGAATGCGAAACTGACCGTGACGCAGAGAAAGTATTCGCGCACCGCTTCTGGATTTTCAGGAGACCAATGGTGAGTCGGAGACGATACTTTGAGCATTAGCGATGTCGCCCACCGAACGAGCCGGATCATGTATGTAACCCTTGATCTGATCCACGAGCGGAGTTGGCAACCACCGCCTGCCGGCATTTTCGCGATTCAAACGGTAGAGGCCGAGCTCAAGGTAAAAGCTCTCTATTGGTTCGGCGGAGAATCTGTAACGCCAGTCGACCATTGTAAACAGCGGAAACCAGGTATAGCCGATCACGGGTACGCCTCCTGTTCGGAGATCGCGGATCATTGATACCGATGATTGAAGCCATCGCTGCCGTATCTCGTCGCTTCCTACTGCACTCGTCTCGGTAATCATGATCGGAACCTTGTAGCGCTCGTGATAGTGCGTGATAAGTTCCTTGAAACCGTCGCCTTCAGGTTCGGTCTCGCTAAACGCTAACCGGCCGCGTTTGTCGATGTAGAGCAGTTTGGTCGACCACTGCGGATAAAAATTCAGACCTAAAACATCAAGGTCGGTTGGGTTGCGCGCGATCTCGTCGAGAACGTCAGGCGAGACACCGTTTCTCACAAGCCATGCAAACAGCACGTGATCGTGAGTAAGCCGGCCCGACACAAGGTCGTAACACAAGTAGCCGCGAAATACTTCCTCACGGGCCACAGCAGCAAGATCTTCCCGAACCGTTCGTGTCAGACCGGTCGCTTCAACGTGTACCATTACAGACTGCGGATCGATCTGCTTTAGGGCCTTTACAGTGTGAATAATGCCTCGTGCAAGTTGGATCATTATTCGAATGTACCCCTTCTCACCCTTTAGATACGGCGGCCAAAGCCCACGCATCCCGCACATCAGTGCGTTGATGATCGGTTCATTCAGCGGGGTGTACCAGGAGATCATGTTCTTATATCGTTCGGCAAACGCGGCGGCATAGCGAGCGACGTATTGCGGGTAGTCCTTATTGATAAATTCCTTCGTAAGCCAGAAGGGACAACCGTAGTGCACCAGATCTATTATCGGCAGGATCTTGAGTTCCTCCACCATAAATGGAATCACCTGGTCCGTCCAACTCCAATCGAATTTACCCGGCTCGGGCTCGACCTTATACCAAGGGACACCCCACCTCATGGCTCCGAGACCCACTTCACCAGCGAGCGAAAGATCTTCGCGCCAATGTTCGTAGTGTCCGATCAGTTCATACTCTTCAAGCGGACGATGTCCCGGCCGCGCCTGAGGCACGAACGTATTCTCGATGCCGGCCGCCCAAAGAAATTCTGCGGCCTGGGATTTTATTATCCTGTTCGTTATCAAGATCTTTTTTTCCTAAAGAGCGGAGAACGGAAGTCCACGGTGGTTCGGGACATAGAAGATGTTAAACGGGAAGAAATGAATTTTCAAAACCTCAGACTAAATAGCCGTCAAGCGGATCATCTCAATCGCGAATGCCGCTCCCGCGGCAATAAACTGCGGCTCGACTTCACTGTCCGAAACATTGGCGGAACCAAGGCGGCGATCGTCGAAAAAGTAGAATGCCTGGCCCTGCATTTTCACGATTTTCAGTTGATGGTACGTAAATAGGTCGACGTCCTGCGGCAGCTCATAGCTGGAGCCCTTTGCAACGCGAACGATTCGTTTGTCTACATCCATGGTCATCCGAAACAAATCGGATATGCCACTACGCAAAATCAAGGCGACTTGGCCCGCAGGCTCAAGCAACCTGACATTTACTGCAAATTCCAGATCGCGGAACGATAGGTTCTCGCGGACAAGCGAGAAGTCGTCTTGGCGCTGCGCAACAAGTTCGCCACCGTGAATATTGATGGGATTGCCGGACTCTATCTTCCATGCGTCGGAAAGTTCTCCGTCATTTTCAAACAGTTCCTCAAATCCGCTCGTTAGTTCGAAAGATTTCACCGTTGCCGCTAGGTCATTAAAGAAAAGTTCGAAACCCTTTACGTTGTCCGTTAACGTTATGTCGAGAAGCGTGGGAAGTGAGTCGAGTCGCATATTAATGTGCCGCCCGTCGGCCTCTATGCGAAATAGGTGAGCTGCAGACCATACCAGATCTGCAGGAAGGTACGTCACGGACGTATTTTGTTTGCCGCCCTCGCTTAACGAGAAAGCGGCTTTATTCGTTCCTGGCGAAAAAGAAAGAATTGCTTCCGTATCGCCAGCCAGGAAACGAATGCCGAAATCGCCCGGTACGTTGATCGGGTCTGTGCAAGCCCAGCTGATCTCACACAAGAAACTTTCCGGTATCGCTTGTGGGCGAATTGTTGCTCGTCCAAGGGGGCCTGTAATCGCTCCAGAGGGGCCGAATGACCATTCACCTTCGACATCGAGCCCATTCTCCGGCGGCACATTCGATCGAAACATCTCAGTGATAGTTGGAGTGAACGGCGCCTGTTGGGGTGTATGTGACGCCCCGTAAACAAAAAGCCGGTGCCCTGCATTATCCATGCGGTCAATCGACATCACGCGGCTATCGCCGGCCCAGCGATGATAGATGCAATACAACTCTCGATTATTAGGCCCGCGCACGACACAATTGTGCCCAGGGCCCATGACCACACCCGGAATTGTCCGGAGGATAGGAAGAACCCGCTCGCCGTCGGCGAATTGCAGCCACTCGTCATCTCGCAGTATCGTATCCGAAACTGCAAAGCTTACACCGTAGGTCGCATTCTGCCAGTTGCCTCCGCTGAACATCTCGTAGTAAAAGTCCTTTCGTTTCAACACCGCAGGGCCCTCGACGGTATGCCAACGAACGCCCCCTTTTTCCTTCCGCTTCGGATCGTAAACCTGCCAGTCGAACCTTGCTCGCGTGACAGGCCTCGGTTCGCCGGCTGGCGTGAACCAATCGATCATGCGATCCACGACTGTTCCGGTACCGATATATTGGTA
>JBJMGN010000416.1:0-4546 GCA_045807885.1 Pyrinomonadaceae bacterium
TGGATCTTCCCAGCAAGATCCGGCAGCTCGTTGATCGCAAAAATGCCTCGATTTGCTCTGGGCAACAATCCGAAATGAATTGTCAATTCATCTGACAAGAGGTGTCCGCCTTTCGCAGCTTTTATTGGATCAACGTCGCCGATAATATCTGCGATCGTCACGTCCGGCGTTGCCAGTTTTTCCACGAAGCGGTTGTCACGATGAACCCAATCGATCTTTGTTTCGTCGCCGTGAAGCTCGAGTGTTTGACGACCGTATGCACTCAACGGTGCAAATGGATCGTCGTTGATCTCGCTACCGGCAATTATCGGGATCTCGTCATCTAGAAGATCGGTAAGCTGTCGAATGATCCGCGATTTTGCCTGGCCCCGAAGACCCAACAGAATGAAGTTATGTTTCGCTAGTATCGCATTAACGATCTGTGGCACAACCGATTCGTCGTAACCGAGAACTCCGCGAAACAACCGTGCGCCATTTCGCAATTTCTCGATCAAATTCGCACGCATCTCGTCCTTAACGGACCTCGAAGTATAACCGCTTGCTTTTAACTCCCCGAATGTTTGTGGTTTCACGGCGATCCCTTGAGCTGTTGACATAATTCAATGTTAGCCTATCGCCGGTAATTTACAGAAGTTGAATTGCTTGTCGACAATGCGTTCGACGGCGAATCTTTTTCACCGGTCAACGTCGCTTTATTCCCACCAAATACATCACTGGGTCTTCGCCGACGACTCGGGCGGAATGATATGCGTGGGCAGGCAGATAATCGCGATCGCCCGGGTTTAGTTCAAACGTACCGACATGTTCCACGGTGATCTCGAGCGTTCCTGAAAGAACCCAATGCGTTTGGTCCTCGGCATGCATATGGGAACCATAGGCAATGCCAGGATTGTCGCACCACTGAAAAACGTCGTAGTTTTCCTGTGTCAGCCGCAGACGAAGCATTGCGGAAAGCGGCGGGCTCTGTTCATTCCATCGCTCGACCCGGTAATCGATCGGCATAATACTAACCTCCGCGAATCACGCGTTTTATCATCGACATCTGCCCGCGATGGTTCGCCTCATGATCGGCGAGCCGCTGCAGGATCTCGCGTAAACTAAACTCCTTCGGAATGTCACCGTAGCGGCTTGCAAAGAAACGATCGAGCTTCTCATCGTCAAGTTTCTTCAACTCTTCGAGAGTCATTTCATTTATTGCATCCAGTTTTCCTATCAGGTATTCCGAGTCGAATCCGCGATCCGCGTCGTTTTCCATCGCGTCGAACATGTGGGCAAACTTCCGCTCATCTTCGGACAATTCACGTTCGCGAACAACGGACTGAATCCAGTAATATTCGCATTCGCATAGGTGCAGCGTTATCGCCCCGATCGAATAGATCTCGGGCATGATCCGCCTCGCGATCTCCGCCGGCGTCAGATCACTAAGCATCTCCCGCGTCTTCGAGCGGCTGTATTCAAACCCGGCAAGGTAATAGCCGATCTCAGGCGAAAAACCTTCAATGGGATCGATCCCAAATCTTTCAATATTCATTATTTGCACAACTCAATTTTCTGATTTTTCGGGAGAAATAAAAAGCCCGAAGCATCAGCTCCGGGCATTCAATTTGGAAAAGCAGTTGACGATCAGTAAACGTACGTGTTCGCGTTTATCAACTCATCCGCAATTCTCTGCCGCGCGGCGATCGTGTTGATCGGCGAATTGTTCTTAGTGAATCGCTTTAATGCCACCAGCAGAGTTCGGCCTTCGTCTCCCTCGGCGATCGCGGCGAGTGTGTTCTTCGCTTTCGCCTCGACCCTCTGGATCGCATCGTTGCAATAAACACTGGCCATGTCAACGAATCGGCCGGCCGCTTCTTCACCGTCTTTCGCTGCCACCTTTTTCGCCCTGAGGAGCGCCGATTCCATTTGATAAGCGTCCATGATTATATCGGCGCAATTCAACAAAACTTCCTGCTGGTCCGCGAGCGCCATCATGTATTTTTGCGCCGCAGTGCCAAGCACCATTAACCCAATTTTCTTAGCATTTTGAGCGAGTTTTGTCTCCGCCGCAAGCACACCGGTATCCTCGTCAAATGACATCATCGGCGGATTTAGGATCTCATCCTGCAACGCCTTTCCCGCTTGCAAAAGCGGCAGCTTGCCCTTCATCGCGCGCTTCATTAGCTGGCCGGGAATGAGCATTCGGTTGATCTCATTTGTCCCCTCAAAGATGCGATTGATGCGCGAATCGCGATAAGCCTTTTCCGCCGGGTAATCCGCCGAATAGCCATACCCGCCGAAGATCTGAACCATCTCATCGACGACATAATCGAGAGCCTCGCTGCACGCGACCTTGTTGATCGACGACTCGACTGCATATTCCTCGATCGACTGCAGCTTCTTCGCATTATTATCGGCACCATCGCCGATGAGTGCGTCGATCATCCCAACCGTTCGATAGGTGATCGACTCCGATACCCACGTTCGGATCGCCATTTCGGCAAGCTTGTGTTTGATGGCGCCGAAACTCGAAATTGGTTTACTGAATTGGTGGCGCTCGTTCGCGTAGCGGACCGCTTCGTGTATCGCGAGTTTTGCTCCGCCGGTTACGCTGGCGCCAAGTTTGAAGCGGCCGACATTGAGAATATTGAACGCGATCTTTGCACCGTCACCTACGTTGCCGATCAAATTCGTCGCCGGGATTTTGCAGTCCGACAAAATGAGCGGCGTTGTCGATGAGGACTTAATTCCCATCTTGTGCTCCTCGCTGCCGGGACGACAATTCTCGCTTCTTTCGACCACAAATGCCGAAAATTTCTCTTTCTCGCCATCGACCTTTGCGAACACGATATAGACATCCGCGAAACTGCCATTCGAGATGAACATCTTTTCGCCGTTCAAAGTATAGGTCGCTCCATCGTCGCTGAGCCTGGCGGTCGTTTTTGCGCCAAGTGCATCGGACCCAGAGCCGCTTTCGGTCAGACAATACGCCGTGATCGTTTCGCCCGAGACGATTTTCGGTATCCACGTTTTTTTGAGCTCTTCGGAACCGAAGTAGAGGATAGGGAGAAGGCCGATCGAAGTTTGCGCACCGAATGTGGTGCCGAACCCGCCGGCGCGGCCGATCATTTCGGCAATAACGACGCCGGTCGTCTGATCGAGCCCCAGGCCGCCGTATTCTTCCGGGATAGTCGCGCCTAATAATCCGAGATCGCCGCCCTTCTTGACCAGATCGCGCGCTATCTCCCAAGCATGATTCTCCAAGGCAGGCAATTGCGGCCAGATCTCGTTATCGACGAACTCCCGCGTCGTGTCGGCGATCATCCGCTGCTCTTCGTTAAAATCTTCGGGCGTAAAGATCTCGCCCGGTGACGAATCAGCAATCAAAAACTCGCCGCCTTTCATATATTCCTTTTCCATTTGAGCTTCCATTTAGTTTCCCCTCGCAGTTGAACGATTTACCTGGCGTGTTGCGCTATGGAAAGCAAGTTGCCATCCGGATCTTTAAACCACGCGACCTGCGTACCGTCCGGAGCGACCCAAATTCCCTGTGCGTCCTGCTTCATCCATGGGAATTCGAATCGTTCAAATATCACTCCGCGTTCGACCAGTTCATTGACCGATCCGCCAATGTCTTCCATTTCCCAACCAAGCACCGAAAATGGATGCGGCGTGAATTCGTGGACGGGCGTAAGGCGAAGCATTATTCCAGCCGTTTCAAAGACGAGAGCGAATCCGTCATCGACTTTGAATTTTAAACCCAGGACATTCTCATAAAACTCGCGCGCTTCCTGTTTTTTTATAGTGGGAATAAGTATTACGGGTTTAGCATCAGTGAGCATTTGAAGCGGCCTCCGCTATCGATCGAAAAGTTCAAAAATTCCCGCTGCACCCATGCCGCCGCCCACGCACATTGTGACCATTCCGTAGCGTGCGTTGCGCCGTTTCATTTCCTGAAGGATCGTTGCGGTCAATTTCGCTCCGGTGCATCCGAGCGGATGGCCAAGAGCAACCGCTCCGCCATTTACGTTCACCTTCGACGGGTCCATTTCGAGCAGTTTCATCACCGAAAGCCCTTGTGCCGCGAACGCTTCGTTTAGCTCGATAACATCGATTTGATCGAGAGTAAGGCCGGCGAGCTTTAGTGCCTTTGGTATCGCATAAACCGGTCCGATGCCCATTTCTTCGGGCAGGCACCCGGCGGTCGCGAACGCGACAAAACGCGCAAGCGGCGTAAGCCCAAGCTCCTTCGCTTTATCTGCGGACATCACAACCGTCGCCGCGGCTCCGTCGGACATTTGCGACGAATTGCCCGCCGTAACAGTACCCTTTGCATGAAACGCGGGTTTGAGTTTTGCGAGGCTTTCGAGCGAGGTATCGGTTCGTGGACCTTCGTCCATTTCGAACACGACCTCCTTGCGTCGCACGCGGCCCTTTTCGTCAAACTCGTCTATGTGCACCGTATACGGAACGATCTCGTCCTTAAAATTTCCGGCCTTGATCGCCGCGACCGCTTTCTGGTGCGAGCCGAATGAGAATTCATCTGCCTGTTCGCGGGTGATCTCAT
>JBJMGN010000417.1:0-5849 GCA_045807885.1 Pyrinomonadaceae bacterium
GATACCCACGTCGGTCGGAGCGTCGTTAAAGTAGTTTTGGATACCAGTTCCGTAAACGAATGAAAATCGTCCTACGTCGTTCTTGCCGAAATTGAGTGCAGAGGTGACCGAGCCACCATAGCCCCACACTGTATCGCTCAGATCAACGTCGTCGTCGACTGTGTCTACCCAGGAGATCTTTCGAAGCATTCCCGAAAACTGGACATGTCCCCAGTCACGCTGCATGCGGAAGTTCCCGGTAAAGTCAGGAAGGTTAAATTTTGGCTTTACGCCCTGCAACGCAATACGGTCGGCGTAGTTGCCCTGATCGGCACTTGCACCCGGCCGCTCGATACCGATCGTTATTGAATTGCGTCCCTTCAATGGCATCCATCGGAAACCAACATTTCGGTACCAGATCAAGCCGGGAGGCCCCCAGTACTCGAACGAATTTGGAAACGTATCCGTATCGCCAAAGACGGTCCAGTATTGACCGGCGCCGAATTGTCCAAGCTCGCCATATGCGTGGCGAAGGCGAAACGTAGTTTGACCGGCGTCAGCGCCGGTACCGAACAGCTCGAATTCGAAAATGGTTTTCAGTTCGCCGTACTGCGTCGGTGTGGATGTCTTAAAACCAAAGCGGCTCTGCCGCACGCCCCAATAAGTGTTCCCTTCGGGCGCAAACTCTCCTGCAAACGAAGGAAGCTTGGTTACCCTTAGCGTATCGAACCATTGGGGGTGGTTCGCCTTAAACTGGTAACCGGCATCGAGCATCGCGAAACCGTAGATCTCGACGCTGCTTTCGCCCTTTGGATCATCCTTCTTGGGTTTGACCGGCACAGCGGGATCGACCGCCGCGGTGGCATCAGCCCCCGGTTTATAAGTTGCTTCGACAATGACCGGCTGCGGATTCTTTTTCGCGCCTTCGATCGAGTCTAGCTGCGCTTTCAATTCGGAAACGGTTTGCTCCAGTTGTTGCAATCGTTCCTTCAAGATCTCTGATTCGGTTTTTGGTTTTGGCTGATCCTGTGACTGTCCAAACGTAGACTTGGCAGGAATTATCAGCAGACCAATAGAAAAAAGAGCGAGAATGAATACACCCGCCCACACGCGCTGTTTTGATTTCATCTTGATTGCTCCTCCGTGCAAACCCCACAAGTCGGGGCGCGATTTTGCATGTAATCGAGGGAAATATTAGTGCCTGCGACGCGTACAGAACACTGTCAAAATTGACAGTTTTTTATGCGGGCGGATTTTTTTTCTGGATTTAGACGCTACCGACAAACTTGGGGACTGGCATCTTCACGATGCTTCGACCTCTGGAACTTGGAAGTGCTCCATTTAGGATGCGGTCTCTTTTCCAACTTCTGAAGTCTCTACCGGGATTGAACGCTTGAAATAAAAATAGCCGACGGCCAGTGCAAATATGATCACGCCGGTTCCGATAAGATTGAGCGGCGGCGAAGCTTTGAGGTCCATATCGATCACATGCCTGGCGATCGCGATCAGCGCTACGGAAAGCACAACTTCAACATGGACGATATGCTTGTCGAGATACATCACGATGGTTTTCATCAGTTCCAACCCAATAAGGATCATTAAGAAGCCGGTGAAAACTTCGTGCAGCAGCGGCATAGCAAACTGGTGGTCGGATAACCCTGCCTGCAATTTTTCAGTCAACGTCAAACCTATCATCCAGATCAGTCCGCCCGTTGCGATCAAGATCACAAACATGAGCGTGATCAGCAGCACAAGAACAATAAAATGCTCAAACCTTTCGGAGAATTGCAGTATTCGGCTTGCGCCAACGGATTTGTTTGCCATTACTAATTTGGGTAAAGCCGGTCGAAATTGGTGAGACGACCAAATACCTTAACACCAGATCCAATTATTGTCCCCTGTAAGAAATGACAGTTTCTTTATAGGACGGTTAAACATACATTCGTGCATAAGCGAAAGCGTCTGCGGTTTTTCTGGATCCGTTTGGACCTGATAGGCCGTAATCATCGACTAGGAGACTTACTTTATGCGATCTATAAAAGCGTCAACATTTGGGCCGCGATTCACCGCGATAGTTTTTTTGATACTTACTGCAAGTATTTTCACCATGGCCCAAAAGAATAAGACCCGCTACATCTCGGCGACGGCCATGGGCACGTCAACGCAGATGGGAAGAATAATAAATATCGACGTGCTCGTTAGCGATTTTTCGACCGACGCGGACAAAAGTGCGTTGATCGAGGCGTTCACGTCCAGCGGGTCGGAAGGCCTTGCAAACGCTCTCGATAAAATGAGTTCAAAAGGGCGGATCAGGATCACTGGTACGCTCGGCTATGACGTCAACTACATTCGAATTTTTTCCTTGCCCGATGGTAGTCGCTTGATCCGATTTGTAACGGATCGCCCTATCACCTTCGGTGAGAACTGGGGTGCAACACGTTCCCGGGATTATGAGATCACCATCGGCGAGATCGTAGTGAGCAAGGAAAAGGGTAAAAGCCAAGGCAAGTTATTTCCCGCGGCCAGGGTAAGGCTTAACAAGCAAAACGAGATCGAGGTCGAAGCTTTTCAAAATCCGTGGAACCTCCAAAACATTCGGGTTTCCAATTAATGCGAAGGGTTAGATGACACTATTTTTTTCAATACTGTAAAAACTTACAGTATTAAAACATCACGAATCCGGTAACTTAAATATCGTTTGGGAAAACTTGGGGCAGCCCCGCCTCAAGCCCCATAACGGGGAAGGTCAGGCCTGCGGTGTGGGAGACGTATGCTTGGCTTTCCCCACTTTTTTGCGCACAAACATCTGGTCCTATCGAGCCGGCAGAATCGTTTTTAGCTTCCATTCAGAATCAGCAAATTTGTCGTCCGCTTTTATCAAAAGCCAGTTCTTTTCGTGATTCGATAGTTTTATCAAGGTAAATTCCCCTCGCACCTTTTTACCAAGGAAACTAAACTTCAACTTACCTTTTTCAAACTGTGCTAGCGGGTCTGATTCCGTGCTGTATTTACCGTTGTCCCAGATCCTTACTTCACCAGCGCCGTAAGTACCTTCCGCAAGTCTGCCTTCAAATTTGAAATAGCTAAGACTGTGATCTGGAACTGCGACCGCTAAACGCTTGTCGTAAGGATCCATCGATGGACCTTTCGGCACCGCCCATGATTTTCCGACGCCGTCGATCTCGAGCCTC
Source organism: Pyrinomonadaceae bacterium (assembly GCA_045807885.1). Taxonomy (GTDB): domain Bacteria; phylum Acidobacteriota; class Blastocatellia; order Pyrinomonadales; family Pyrinomonadaceae; genus OLB17. The sequence continues at coordinate 3,171 of JBJMGN010000417.1, forward strand.
AGGTCAAAATGCAGTCGGGTTGCGTGATGCTCGTGTATTACGAAGCGACCGGAAAATGATTTGTTGTTCGATGTTTTGGCCATTTCGTTACGCCAACCAATTATTGGGCTGATACGCGATCTCTACTGTTCAGGCCGCAACATAAAGACGCACTTTGTCAAAACATCCATTCTTTTGCACGTCTATTCAATTGAATGGATAAGTAATTGACCGCATTGGATTTACGGTCATTTTTCCTGTCACACAAATTGGTTATCCGGTGTTTCAAAAGGTAGAAACTCAAAACTGGTCGCAAGGCCGCATGGACCGCTCGGCGCGCGCGGAAATTACAGGAGTAAGTCTATGTCGAAGTTCACCTTGATTTTCCTTATCGTCTTTTTTTATTTCCCCGGTTCGTCGCAGAAAACTACTTCTACCACTGATCTCGAGAAGGCGGCAACACAAAGCTTCAGTCATGGCGATTACGATCGGGCGATCGCGGACTTTACACGCGTGATCGAACTAACCTCAGACCTCAACGGGGGCTCGCTGCCGCATGATGCGCGTAGTAAAAACGATCTTCGAACCACCGAAAAGGATAATGAAATTTCTTCGGTACGTGTGATCGATCCGCGAACTGCGGTTGCCTATGTCAATCGCGGACGCGCTTATTTAGCTAAAGGCCAGAAGTCAGATGCCGTCGCCGATTTCGATCGCGCATTGAGGATTTCGCCTTCATTGTCGACTGCGTATTTTTTCCGTGGGAACATTTTCCTGCAAGACGAAAAACTGGATCTGGCAGCTGCCGATTTCGATCGGTTCATCAAGCTCCAGCCAAAGAAGTTTGAAGGATATGTCGGCAGAGGAATGGCGCGGTTGGGTTTAGGAAACAATCAGGGCGCGATCGAAGACCTTAACGATGCCGTAAATATCGAAGCGAAAACAGCACTCCCCTTTTACTTCAGAGGCGAAGCACACAGAAAAACAGGCGACATGAAACTGGCACTCGTCGACTTCGAAAAAGCGAGTTCTTTAGATCCAAAATATGCCGATGCTTACCTCGGCCGTGGATTGATCTATCTCGAAAATTTGGCAATGGAAAAGGCGATCAACGATTTCACCGCCGCGATCGCATTGAACAACAGTCTGTCGCGGGCCTATGCCAACCGCGGTTTGACCTTGCTAGGAGCTGGACGAAAGGCCGAAGCGAACGCGGATTTCGAGAAATTGGCAATACTCGACCCCGCGATGCGAGCCGAGATCGAAGGCACGATCAGGACATTCTCGAAAGACAAGCGATAGACAGTTTTCACCGTAAACGCATTTCCGGATCGTTGTGAGATATAATCCGGAGATCGTTTATGGAACCGCTTGCAAGCAGGATCAGGCCTCAAAACCTGGACGAGTTCGTCGGCCAGGAACACCTTGTCGGCCCTGGCAAACCTCTTAGACTCGCGATCGAACAAGGACACATTTTTTCATTCGTCCTTTGGGGCCCGCCGGGTACGGGAAAAACAACGCTTGCGCGCATCTACGCTAATGGCATCAACGCCGAATTTCACGAGCTATCCGCAGTTTCAGCCGGCAAGGAAGACATACGAAAACTCGTCGATAACCGCGCGCCGCGACTGATGCCGCGCCTTCTCTTCCTCGACGAAATACATCGGTTTAACAAAGCACAGCAGGACTTCCTTCTTCCGTTCGTCGAAAGCGGCGAGCTTGTTCTGGTCGGGGCAACGACCGAAAACCCTAGTTTCGAGATCATTCCGGCGCTGCTTTCACGCCTTCGCGTCTTCGTGCTGGAAGAATTTTCGGATGAACAAATGGCGGCGATCATCGACCGCACCAGCTATAAACTCGACGCCAGGGCAAAGTCATGGCTTGTCGAAATGGCTAATGGTGACGCTCGACAGGCGATCACGATGATCGAAAATACCGCGCGCCTTTACGACAAGATAACGCTCGAAACCCTGAAGGAAACGCTACAGTCAAAATTCCTTCGTTATGACAAGAAAGGCGAAGAGCATTACAACGTTATCAGTGCGTTCATTAAGTCGATGCGAGCGAGCAAACCGGACGCGGCGATGTATTATCTGGCACGAATGATCGAATCCGGCGAAGACCCTAAATTTATTGCCCGCCGGATGGTAATATTCGCTTCGGAAGATGTCGGTTTGGCTCAGCCCACTGCGTTGGTTGTCGCAAACGCCGTATTTCGCGCGGTTGAAACGATCGGATTGCCGGAATGTGTTCTCAATCTAGCCCACGGTGTTGCATATCTCGCAAATGCTCCAAAAGACCGCTCGTCCTGCGAAGCGATCGGTATGGCGATGAATGATGCAAAGAAATACGGAAATCTTCCCGTGCCGATGCAGATAAGAAACGCACCCACAAAGTTGATGAAAGAGCTTGGCTACGGAAAGAAAAGTGAAGACCAGTCCGAAGACCTAATGCCCGCAAAACTTGCGGGAACAAAATATTTCGAATGAACAAGAATATGAGTAGTACGATCGCAAAAATCGCTTTGGTTTTCGTGTGTTCTTTAACAGTTTTTTCGCAAAGTGAGAAAGACATTGTTTCGACGCGTGAAATGGAACGCATCAATTGGATGGAATTCAAAGAAGCCATTCCCTCCAGGATATCAACAGTGATCTTGCCGACCGGAACGCTTGAACCGCACGGCGTGATCAATAACGGAGC
>JBJMGN010000418.1:0-16099 GCA_045807885.1 Pyrinomonadaceae bacterium
TGCTACTTCATCATACAAGTCGCCATTGCACCATCGGATTCTTGCGAATATGCCTGTAAAGGCAAGTTGGATCGACGAGGAAAGCGGTAAGAAGGTAAACGTTCTTGGAACAACTGAAAACATTGGCGAATCAAGCGCCCTTGTTAACTTGGAAGTACTTCCTCCGGTAGGAAGCGAGGTAAAACTTCGCATTTTTGAAGAGGAAAAGACTATCATCGAGGTTTCGACCAAGGTGATCCGCGTGGAACGTGACCCGAGCAAACCGCTTGCGGCCCTTACAGTTCTTGCAAATCTCAAGAAGTGGAAGGACGTTGCGATGGAAGCTGCCCAGAAATGGGTTACGCGGCACTGGCAACTGAATTACGAAGAGGAATGGGTTAATTAACTCGCTCCGAAATTCAAGGTAAATAAGCGGGGGCAATAGTCTCCGCTTTTTTGTTTTTTCAAACGACATCGGCATTCCATGCTTGTGGATGGGTCGGACTGTCTGTTGTGTGTTTGCGCGGCAAACTATCAAGTGTGGGGTCGCATCAGTTCAATCAATGAAAAAGGTTTTTTTACTTTTTGTTATTTTTTCCTTCTCAATCACGGGGTTTGCACAGAGCGGGCCGATAACGCAAGCCGAATATGTGAAGATGCTCTACGCGCTGGACAAGGATTTTGGCGGCCGAGCGTCAATTGTTGAAGCACTGCGAAAGCGCGGCATCGATTTTGCGGTTACCGACGGACTACGATCGCTTACTCGCTCGAAAGGCCGAAACGACGATGAGCTGAAGCGTGCCTTTGAAGAAGCCGGCCGACGCCGGTCAGGTGGAGTAGCTGCTAAGCCGCTATCTCCTCAAGAAGTTGCTGCAATAATCGAACAAACGCGTAAAAGGACCCTTGAAGCGGTTGAAGAGATGCCGGACTTCGTCGTGAAGCAACAGATACAGCGATCCGCCGCATACGCGGGAACCGGAAATTTCAGAAATCTCGATCGGCTTGTGGTAGCAGTAAGCTACAGGTCGTCGGGTGAAGAAGAATACAGAGTTCTATCGCTGAACGGAACGATCCAACCGAATCCGGAACCGAAGAGGAGCTATGAAGAGGCAGGAGGCACAAGCTCAACAGGCGAATTCGTCAGCGTTTTGGCCACGATCTTCAAACCGGAGAGCGACACTCGCTTTCAATATGTTGACAGCGACGTAATTCGCGGCAGGAATGCAGTAATGTTTGATTTCGACATCGACAAAGACAAGGCTCGCGAACAGATAGTTTCGACTGCGGCTACAACCGTTTCAACTATAGCTGGCATGCGCGGACGCCTTTGGATCGATAGCGCGAATTTTCGCGTGTTGCGGATCGATAGTGAAGCAACGGAGATCCCGGATACGTTTCCCGTGCGTTCGGCGAAGCGACTGATCGATTACGACTGGACGACGATCAGCGGCGAAAAATACTTGCTGCCGTTACTGTCAGACGTGCGACTCACACATCGGGAGAGTAAAAACATCTTTGAAACACGCAATGTTATCCGATTCAAGGATTATCAAAAGTACGGAACGGATGTAACGATCGTCGAAGAAGACAACGCACCTATTAACACGGAGAAACCTTGATCGAGCTTATAGCTACGATCTGTCGGTATCCAACGCATGTGGATCCATTTATTGATTTAAAGAGTAATACGCTCCCGCGGCGATAAGACCTAACCAGATCAAACCTTTTCCGAGGAAAAACAGGAAAGTAATGAGGCCGGCGCGTTTCGTCCATTTACGAGCGGGGCATTTTCGTTTTCGCGGTTCCTGCTCCATAGGTTTAAGATACCAACTGTACCGCAAACTTTTCAAATCATTTGTATTATGAACAACCGTCACGGGAAACTGCGATTCGCATTCCCCACCTTAATTCTTATCCTTTCGCTGCAGGCGTTAGCTCAGGTTGGGCCGCCTAAGGAAGAAGGAAAACGCGAGGCCCACTTGGTAGAACTCATCACGCTCGATAAATCGATAAAGCTGGATATCCGTTACGCAACGGCGAATAACTTCACCGGAAAGCAAGTTTATCCCGAGGCACGCGCGTTTTTGCAGAAACCTGCAGCAAAGGCGATAGTCCGGGTGCATAAAAAGTTAAAAAAACAAGGTCTTGGCATTGTCATTTACGATGGTTATCGCCCTTGGACGATCACGAAACTATTTTGGGATTCCGTCACCCCTGATAAGCGTATGTTCGTCGCGGATCCATCGAAAGGTTCGAAACACAACCGCGGTTGCGCGGTCGACCTCGGGATCTTTAACTTGAAGACCGGTGCTGCAATTCCGATGCCTTCTGCCTATGACGAATTTTCGGAACGAGCTTCTCCCAATTATGCCGGCGGGACGGAAGAGGAACGCCGCAACCGTGACCTTCTCCGCTCGCTGATGGAAGCCGAAGGTTTTATCGTAAACGAGAACGAATGGTGGCACTTCGATTTCAAAGACTGGGAGCAATACGGGATCTACGATATCTCGTTTGCTGAAGCAGCCAATCAAAGGAACAAGTAAAAAGGTAAAAGGCAAAACGATAAGCGATCTCATCATTTTGCCTTTTTACGTTTGCCCTTTTACTTACTCTGCAGGAGTTGCCGCTGGAGCTTTTGGCTGAACCGCTTCGATCTGCAGTATCACGTCAACGCTATCTGACACGACCGGTGTACTCGTTCCAGGGATATTGCTCCCCCAATTAACCCCGAAATCCCGGCGGTTGATCGAGGTTCCGGCAGTGATCCCCATTCGCGGGCCGCTACGTTGACCGCCGGGAAGAAAACCGGTGACGTTGAACGGAAACGAGATCGATTTCGTAACGCCTTTCATCGTAAAATCGCCATTCATAATCCATCCCTTTCCCTTCTTTTCAATGCTCGTACTCTTGAACGTGATCTCCGGAAATTTTTCAACTTCAAAAAAGTCCGGTGTACGAAGATGGTTATCGCGCCCCTGAACGCCGGTGTCTATGCTGGTTGCTTTAGCAGTGAAAGAAACGGACGATTTGGAAACATCCTTCGCGTCATAAGTGACCGCGCCAGTGAAGTCCCGGAAAAATCCCGGCACCTCGATCAGTCCATTGTGCCTGACCTTAAAAGCAATGAAGCTGTGCGCTTTATCGAAATTATACGTACCCGATTCGCCCGTCTGATCAACCTTCCCGTTAACCACGAACCGCTCCTCAAATCTTTGGTTTACAGCATTAATACTGGTCCCCCACAGAAAGATGGCCACAATTACAGCCACGCAGAATCCAAAAATTGCTCGTTTCATTTGTTCAAAATTCTCCTCGGAAAAATTAATGATAGCCGGGCCAGTCACAAAAGATTTATTGTGTATGCTTTGGTAATATACCGCAATATGAACAGGCCTGAAACTTCGGAATACAACGAATATTACGAAAAATACGTCTCGACCGTGGGGGACGAGGACGTTGTCAACGTGCTGAAAAGGCAGCCGGCAGAATTAAATTTGCTCTTTGCGAACCTAAGCGAAGATCGCGGCAACTACGCATACGAGGTGGGTAAATGGACGCTCAAAGAAGCGCTCAGCCATTTGATCGATGGCGAGCGGATTTTTGCTTACAGAGTACTTCGCATCTCCCGCGGGGACGAAACACCGATCGAGGGCTTTGAGCAAGACGGCTATATCGAAAATTCGAACGCGAACAATCGAACATTTGCTGAACTGCTTGACGAATTCGATCTTCAGCGAAGATCTAATCTTCTTTTGATAAACAATCTTTCTGACGATGGGTCCAGGCGACTCGGCACGGCGAGCGGCATGGGAATTTCCGCTCGCGGACTGATCTATATAATGGCCGGACACGTGCGCCATCATCTAGAGATATTCAAAGAACGCTATTCGATCTAAATGCGATTCGATGCGATCGTTATCGGCGGAGGCGCGGCAGGCTTGTTTTGCGCTATCGAAGCAGGAAAACGCGGTCGACGTGTTTTGGTGATCGAGCATAATGCCGAAGTTGGACGAAAGATCGTCATTTCAGGAGGTGGCCGCTGCAATTTTACAAATGTCCGCACAACGGCCGAGAACTTCATTTCCAGAAATCCGCATTTTGCAAAATCAGCTCTTTCCCGCTACACACCGCAGGATTTCATCGAGCTCGTTAAAAAACATCGCGTAGAATTTTACGAAAAGAAGCTCGGACAGCTCTTTTGCCGCGAGAGGTCCAATCTGATCGTAGAGCTGTTGCTCGCCGAATGCCGGGCGGCGAAAGTAAAGATCGAAACCAATTGTTCAGTCACCGAGGTCGAAAAAGATGAACGATTTCGGGTTGTGACGTCCCGTGGCACATTCGAAAGCGAAAGCTTAGTGATAGCATCCGGGGGACTTTCGTTTCCAAAAATCGGAGCAACGAATTTCGGATACATGATCGCGCGCCAATTCGGCCTGAGGATCGAACAAACGCGGCCTTCGCTGGTCGCACTCGTTGCCGAAGGACGCGAGCGATTTCCTTCTGCAGCCGGCGTCGCGGTCGACGCCAACGTCACCGTTGACGGCCATTCATTTCGGGAAAATATCTTATTCACGCATCGAGGACTTTCCGGACCGGCAATTTTGCAAGCCTCGAATTATTGGCAGCATTACGAACCAGCAACTATCGACGTCCTCCCGAAAACGGACGCCCGGCAATTGCTCAACAACAATTCCGCAAATAAGAAAAAGGTCGGAAATTTCTTAGCTGAATATCTACCTGAGCGCGTAATTGGATTTATCGTCGAACCGGCAGCAGCAGACAAGCCTTTGAACCAAACAAGTAATGCGCAGCTAGAACACATAGGTGAACGACTTAATAACTGGCAATTAAAATTCATCGACACCGAGGGCTGGCACAAAGCAGAGGTCACACTCGGCGGCGTTTCGACCGACGAACTGTCGTCGAAAACGATGGAAACTAAGCGGGTTCCCGGTCTTTATTTCATCGGCGAAGTGGTCGATGTCACGGGCTGGCTTGGCGGATATAATTTTCAATGGGCATGGTCTTCGGGATTCGCGGCGGGCCAGGCAGTTTAAGATTTTCTAAATTCGCCTATATCCATTCCGAAGGCATCCTTCACATGCTCTTCCTGTGCAAGGTTTAAATTACGCAAATTCTTAAGCCGCCGCTGCGATTTCTTAATGAGTGTTTTGGCACGCTCTGCCATATGTCTGAGCAGGTCACGGCCTTCGGCAGATTCGGACTCGACCCTTTGAAAAAGGTCAAATACTTCCGAACTTTCTGATTTGAGCTTTTCCTGTTGGAGCTCGGCGAACCGCTTTCTTAACTGTGCGATCTGTCGAATGGCCCGGACAAGCTCGTCACCGATCGAGCCGCCCATCACAGCCTCAGGGCTTACGCGAAGTTCTTCCGAAAGTTTTTTTAGTCTGCCTTGGTCGCCTGACGAATATGCTTGATTCAGTTCCGCCATGAGGCCATGACGACGTTCTTTTTCATTTGGATCGAGCGCCAAGTCCGGATGAATGCTCCGAGCGAGATCGTGATAGGCCTTACGCGCTTCAGTCGTTGGTTCCCATTTTTCCGCGGCATGTTTTTCTGCTTCGGCTGCCCGAGCCGCTGATTCTTCAGCAATTCGGCGCAACTCTTCGACGCGCTTCTTTATTTCTTCGTCGTCCGGCACCAGCTTTAACTCTTCTTCGGCGATCTCTGCGTCGATCTCGTCCTGCTCGGCGTAAAGTCGACCGACTTCCATGATGTACCGCGTTTCAAAGCGGTCCAGTTGTTCTCGCAGGTCTGCTGTCGCCTCTTCTGCCGAAGCAAGTTTATCGGCGAGTTGCTCGACAATACGGCGCTTTTTTGCAAGCTCGATCTCTTCAGGTAGCTGCTCAGTCATTACGAATAAAAATTCATTGGGCGGGTTAGCAGTGCAACCGGGTCATCGATATTTAACGCTTCGCGGACATAAAACGGCTCACCGTATTCGACTCCGATCATTGACCCGAAATACCGAGAACGACTTGCGATGTCGTCGAGATATCGTTTTCCCGTAAGCATCGTTTCGGGTTCAGCGGAATTCGGATCATAAAACTGCGATGCATGGGCGCGAATTGCATCCATTTTGGCGCTGTGAAACTCGCTTACGTCGACTACGAATGAGGGCTGAACACGTCTGGAGAAAATAGAATGAGCAGTGATGGGCGGCGGTATTTTTTCATCTCCGGTCTCGAAGTCGTAATTCCTCATCGCGGCAAGACGCGAGCATTCACGCACGAGCTGTGCAATATGATCATGGTCGGGATGCGAGTCGCCAAGTTGGTGGCTGATCACGATACGTGGCTTCAAGCGTCGAAAAATGCGCACCATTTCACGTCGCGCATCGTCACAAACGAAGACATGTCCGTCCGGCAAACCCAAGTTTTCTCGCAAGTCCAGTTGTAATACTTTCGCGGCATTCTCGGCCTCCTGTGCTCTTCCTCCGACTGTCCCACGCGTGCCCATCTCTCCGCGGGTCACATCAAGAGCACCGGTTTTATATCCCAAACTTTTAAGCTTGAGCATTGTGCCGCCGACCGAAAGTTCCAGATCGTCAGGGTGCGCAAAAACTGCGAGAATATCGACTGTCATAATTCAAATTTGCTGATTCCAGATTACAATAACGAAAGCGCATCCAATTTGGAATTTGGAACCAAAAGTAATCTATGAAATTGACGATCTTAGGTTCAGGAACAACGGTGCCGCATCCGAAGCGGCGAAGCGCCGGCTACTGGCTAGAGACGACGGGTGGACGGGTGCTGCTCGATTGCTCGATGTACGCCGTCCGACAGTTGGTAGAACTTGAACTGGATTGGCCAAAACTTGATTCGATCTGGATCTCGCATTTCCATCTTGACCACGTAGGAGGGCTGGCACCGTTTTTGGCCGGAACGAAACATGCGGATCAAATGAAAAAACGCCGGAAGGCTCTGCGAATTTTCGGGCCAGTCGGTTTCGGAGACCTGCTCGAGAAGTTTAATGATGCGAATGACTATAAATTGTTTCAGCAGCCTTTTCCCGTGGACATCATTGAAGTCGAACCGCTCGAAAGATTTGAGATCGTTGAGTCTGTGAACGCGGTTGCAATGAAGACAGTCCACACTGACGAGAGTCTTGCGATTCATATTCGAGACTCGGACGATTCAACTTTTGTTTATACATCCGACACCGGTTTCGATGAGCTGCTGGGAATGTTCGCCAGTAAGGTTGATATGCTTGTCATCGAAGCCTCATATCCGAAAAACAAGACGAAGGCAAAGCATCTTGAGCTCGCTGAGGCGATGTATATCATCCGAAAGGCCGCGCCGAAACGGGCGGTTCTCACACACCTTTATCCGGAATGGGACAAGGTAAATTTCGATAAAGAAGTTGTGAAATATTCGCCGCCTTGTGAAGTGATCGAAGCGACCGACGGACTGCAGTTAGACATACGTCATAGTTAAAGTTGATCTTACTTGACCCTCAATTTTCATTCTTGATCCATCAATTGCCAACTTTCCGTTTCGCCATCGACATCAGTTCTTCGGGCATCCATTTTTCGAGCACTTTTTCCTCGGCATCGGCGATCGTCTTACTTCGGTTCCGCCATTCCTTTACAGGGTCGTCTTCCCGAAGCGATTCTTTCGGGTAATTTTCAACTTGTTCCAGACTTATAACCACACCTAAGGCGATCTCGTTCCAATCCTCATTTTGAATGCCGCGAAGGACTATCGGCAAACCGGCCGTCCAATCTTCTTCCGGCGTGACATTGTCGTATTCAGGAATGGTCAAATAAGCGGTGGCTGGAAAGGTTTTACCGCCAAATTCTCCTACGATCTGAGAGCTAAGGTCCTTTAGTGAACCAGTTGGATTCGACTTTCGAATCTCGAGGGCCCGGTTGAAAATATCGGTTACGGTTGGCTGTTCGCTCATAATCAGTAGCGAAAGATTAACACAATAAACGGAGATGTTTAATCGGCCCTCGATCCGAAATGATCCGTGTTAATCTGTCTCTCTTCGGCGAATTTCCATGAAAAAGCTTATTTACCAAATACACCTGATCTTAGGTATTTTCGTATCGATACCGGTTCTTGCCTGGGCAATGAGCGGCTTTTTGTATGCATTGCCGAACACGGTCGAGGGTGGGACAGTTGAGAAGATCGATGCGTCCCGCGTTAAGGTCGCACCGCCGGAGGCGATCGCAAATGCAAGTGCACTTGCAGGAAAACAACTACCTACAACAGCACTCACGCTGCTAATGAAGGACGGTCGACCCCAGTATCAATCGATCGGCGGGCTAGGCGCGGATTCAATATTCATCGACGCCGAAACCGGTGCGGCAAGAATGTCGGAACCTCCGACGGCGAAAACGCGATTCTTCCGTGAGGCGCATTTTTATTTTTTTGCCGGAAATTGGCAAGTTTACCTTTTGCTGGCTTTCTCGGCTTTGACTGCATTGTCAACCCTTACCGGTATCTATTTAAATGTAAAGTACTGGTCACGACGGTTTATGCGGAGCGCTGACCATTAGTCTTCAAGCTGCCGCGGCGAACTTAATTGTTGCCGAAACTCATCTCACGCTTTAGCCTTGAGATAGCAATATGAGAATTATTTCCGCAATACTATTTGTTTTTATTTGTTTCGGGATCGTCGCTGGTCAGAACGAGATCGCGCCGATCGTTGAAAAGACTTTCGACTTTAAGGATTGGACTTACAAAAACGTCGATACCGGAAACGACGTAAACCTCAGAAAGTTTGCCAGTGGAAAGAAATTGACCCTGGTTGTGTATTGGGCTCCTTGGTGCCCAAACTGGAAATACGATGCGGCGTACGTCCAGGGTCTATACGATAAATACAAGGACAAGGGCTTGGACATAATTGGTGTGGCCGAATACGATCCGGTTGAAAAGATGATTGCTTTTATACGGGATTATAAACTGACTTTCACAAACGTATACGAATCGATATCTACGGCAGATCGCGAAAAAACTCTGCATTTTTCACAAAGGCGAGAAGCTGGCGACGTCCGTAAATGGGGGTCACCTTGGTACGTATTTCTGGAAAGTTCGAAGTTGGAACCGGAAGGCCAGATCGTACTGTCCAAAAAAACTCCTATCGTGAATGGCGAATTGACGAGAAATGACGCCGAGAAATTTATTCGACAAAGGTTGGGACTTGAAACTGCAACGTCCGCAAACGTTTCTAGCAGGTCAAAAGAGATCGAGGTATGCGAACCGGAAAAAAAGACTGTTTCTCTGAAGCCTTAGTTACCTAACGATATTAGTTAATTTTCCATTAAAAAAATAAAGTGATTTGTTTCCGGGATACATCCATACCTCGGTAATTCTATTCGAGGTACCTGACGAGCGCTTAGCAGTCGGAGGCCCCCAAGAACTTTCCGCTGCCTCGGCAGCGGTCATGCCTAATGCCGGCTCCTGTCTAGTTGTGGAATTAGGTTGTGTAGACGTCGGGATCGTTCGGCTTGATGCCGATGTCGAAACCGGTAAGGTTCCGTTCTGGATTTTTGGCGGAGGTAGGCTATCGGCTCTCAAAGTCCCGGGCATTACCGCCAAAGTTTCGTTTAGTTTGAGCGCGACCTGCCGTAAGGGATCTTTCGAAGCAACAAATTGACCCGCGATCGCTTTGTCCTCTGACTGGGCGCATAGCGTGCTTACTCCCTGGATCTTTGGAAGATATTGTGCAAGCGAGGGCTTCGTCCTGAAGTCAGTTTCTAACGACACGAGCCCGTCTCGAATACCACGAATTGCCGCTACCATCTTCTTCTTATTTGCGTCATTCGCGTCGACAGCTTCCTTCTTTAGTTTACCGTCAGCTGCCTCTTTGTCGGCCGTTTCCATGGCGACCGCGACCGGTCCCATTTTGTCGACAAACACGTTGATGTTGAACAACTGGTTCGAGACCTGTTGTTTCGCGTTCGTGACGTCCGGGCTGATCGGGGTCGCCCTGGGTGTCGGTCGTGGAATCGGTTTCTTTGTCTTCTGCGAGGACGCCGTGAAGGCAAAGGTGAGAAACAAGATACAAAAAACTGTCAAGGACCTGGCTATTTTCATTAACCTTCCTGCCTGTTCAATATATGCCAAACATTTTATCATACGAGTATGGGCAGATTGTTGGAAGTTCGCCGCCTGGGGAGGGTTGCTTACTCGATTGCGTTCGAACTTCAGAAAGTACTTGAGGCTGATGTGATATCCGACCGCGAAAAGGCCTATCTCCTGCTGCTCGAGCATCCGCATGTTTTCACTTTAGGTCGACGATCGAAGGATAATGGTATTCTCGCAAACGCCGAACTTTTAAAAAAACTGAGTGTCGAAGTTCATGAAACAGACCGGGGCGGCAGGGTTACATATCATGGGCTCGGTCAAGTGGTTGGGTATCCGATAATTTCACTGTCGCCGGATCGCGAGGATGTTCATCAATACGTGCGTGATATCGAAGAAGTGCTTATTCGTACGATGTCGGATTTCGGCATCGAAGCGTTTCGTATCGAAGGGCTAACAGGTGTGCATACATTCGAAGGCAAGATCGCTGCAATCGGCGTGCATATCAAACGGTGGGTGACGACCCATGGTTTCGCCCTTAACGCAAATACCGATCTTAGCTATTACAATTGGATAATCGCGTGTGAAGGCGAACCAGTTACGTCGATGGAACGGATTCTCGGGCGCGAAGTGGACCAGCGGGAAGTCGAGGGCCGATTGGAAGAAAACTTTCGCAATGTGTTCGATTTTAATATCGGACGGGTCCTTGTTCGAACGGCAAAGGACCAAATGTCTGCAATAGGATAGGAATATGAAAAACATCATTTTATTTTCGTTGACGGCCGTTGTTTTCGTCTTAACTGCGTGTGGTCCGGCGTCGGATGCAAACAACATGAAACTTGCAAACGGCAACACAAATGCTAATGCTTCGCAGGGGCAGCAGACATTGACCGTCACGGAGCGGCCGCAAAAAATTAAGGACCTAATGACGACGCGAGGCGAGCAGGATTCCGCGGCTCCGAGCTTGAGGATCGTTTCACCTGCGGCTAACTCGACCGTGAACAGCTCGACCGTTAAGTTAAAGCTGGACCTCGGCGGTGATCTTAAAGGCTATCAACCGCACATGGATGAATCGACTAAGACAGGAAATCACATCCATGTGATCCTCGATAATCAACCTTACGAGGCTTACTACAACCTCGGAAATGAATTTGAGCTGCGTAATGTTGCTGATGGCGAACATACGCTCCGAGTCTTTCCGTCGCGTCCATGGCATGAAAGCTATAAGACTGAAGGCGCATTTCAGATGGTGAAATTCACAGTAAAGAATGGAGGGGGTGACGGAAATAAGCCGACAACGACGAATAGCGGCCAGCAGATGTCGAACGCGAATTCTAATGTGAACGCCGCACCGACCCCGGAAGGCAAGGACATGCAGAATTCGACAGCCGGCGCGGTCGATGCTACCAAACCGCTGCTCACCTATAGCCGCCCGAAAGGGGAATACAAAGGGGATGATGCTAACGCGATCATGATCGACTTCTGGCTGGCTAATGGAAAACTTACCGGCGACGGGGGTGAATATCGTGTTCGTTACTCCGTGGATGGCGGTGAAGCTAAGTTCATCGACAAGTGGGAACCGATCTGGCTTTCAGGTTGGACCGCTGGTAAGCACAGCGTCAAGGTAGACTTGGTTGATCGCAGCGGATATCTCGTCGACAACGGCGGCTACAATTCGACAACGCGGGAAATCACAGTAACGAAATAGATCGAGCGCGGACACTTTAATATGCACAAGGTGATAGTGTTCGAACACATTGTTTATAGGCCAGCAGGTCAGACTGCGGCCTGATGCGGACAAGAGGGTCCGCGCTCCAACAAAATATGCGACGTGATATTACCTCGTGGTACAGCCACAACTTGAACATGGATATGCCGCTCGTGGCGTATGGAGATGCGGGCTATCCGCTTCTGATGTTTCCCACGGCAGCAGCCGATTATCTTGAATACGAGCGCTTTTATCTCGTCGATGCGATCAAAGGCCTGATCGAAGCGGGTAAGATTCGGGCGTACTCGATCAACTCGGTAAACAAATACAGTCTGTTAAACCGTGAATCCCATCCCGCGTGGAAGGTCGAAATGCTCGCGCGCTACGACAAATATATTATGGACGAAGTCTTACCTTTGATCCGTAACGAATGCGGCCAGGACGCAAGGCCGCTAACGACCGGCGCATCATTAGGCGCCTTTCTTGCGGCAAATACCTACTTCAAACATTCCGATCAATTTCGCGGTACCATAGCGATGAGTGGCAGCTATGACATTTATAACTACCTCGACAAGGGTTTCTACGACGATAATGTCTATTACAATAACCCGGCGATGTATTTGCCCAAGCTTGACGATGATTACCACCTTCCGCGTCTTCGAAAGGCAGATTCAATAGTTATCGTCACTGGACAGGGCAATTATGAGGCGCCGGACCGAAGCCGCGAGCTTTCAGGAATTCTTCATTCAAAAGGCATCCCCCACCTCCTGGAACTATGGGGAAACGATGTCGGTCATGACTGGCCCTGGTGGCGAAAAATGCTTCCATATTATCTAGGTCGTTTTCTTCAGGACTGATCAAGGCGCCACAACCACATTAATGTGCGACGGATATTTCGCTGAGCGGAATATCTTCTGCGTCGCTGATTGATACTCGCTCGCAGGGGCGGTAAAAATATTCGGCACGTATTTCTGTGGGTTGCGGTTGTAGAGCGGGAACCAAGTGCTCTGCACCTGCACCATTATTCGGTGGCCCTTCTTGAACGTGTGGTCGTTTCCGCGCATGTTGATCGAGTATTCCGTTACTGCATTTGGCTTGATCGCCTCGGGCTTTTCAAAGCTCTTGTAATAACGTCCTCGAAATATTTCTTCTGCGACCATCAGTTGATAATTCGCCATTTTCGGGTCCGCGTCGTCAGCCGGATATACGTCTATCAGCTTCACTACCCAGTCACTGTCCGAACCGGTCGTCGATGCAAACAGGTCCGCGACCACGTCACCCGTGATCGTAAGGTCGTCGGTCAAAACGTCGGAGCTCCATTTAAGAACATCCTTACGGTCCGAAAGAAAGCTTTGATCATCGACGAGCCACGTGTACCAAGTTGAGCCCGGGCCGTAGGTCTCCAATATCGGCCGCTTACGATACGGAACTGGATTCGCAGGATCGGAAACATATGAATCCGCCGCGTCGCCGTTGGCAGTAGGCTTTTGTAGAGTCACCTTGCCATCTGCATTCAGGTAGAAAGCGGATTTTTGGAAACTGCCGCCATTCGCCGGCCATTGGTCATATGACATCCATTTGTTGGCGCCCGAACGAAAAATTGATGCTTCCGGAAGCTTTAAGATTCCTTTGCCTTTCAGATGATATGCAAAGAAGGGTGCGAGTATCTCTGAGCGAAACCATCGACCGGTGTCGCTGCCGAAATCTACATTCTGCAGTTTTCGACCGCGGCCACCCCAACCGCCGTGATTCCACGGACCCATTACGAGATTTACCTGGTTATCTTTGTCCGTTTTTTCGAGAGCCTTATACAGATTGAGCGGGCCGTACATATCTTCCTGGTCCCACCAGCCTCCAACCACGAGTGTCGGGACACTCGTGTCGGTCACGTAAAGATTAGTTGCCTTTGCCTGCCAATACGCATCCCACGTCGGATGCTCCTTGAACGCGCGCCAAGAGTGCGAGATCTTGCCCATCTCGTCAACCAATTCAGGTAAGCTCTTTTTCAAATACCAATTGAAAAGATCGGCTTCGTTAAATTCTATATCGCCGCCCTTCTTTGCTGACTCAAGCGGCACTGCCCATTGGTGCGCGTAGGTCTGCCGAAACGCACCATGATGCATGAAATCATCTCCCATCCAGAGGTCCGTTACAGGGGCCTGTGGAGACGACGCTTTTAAGGCTGGGTGCGGATCGACCAGCGCAACGGCCGCAAGCCAGCCGGGGTAGCTGACGCCGCATATACCGACGCGCCCGTTATTCTTCGTGTTCTTTAGAAGATATTCGATCGTGTCGTACGTGTCAGTGCTTTCGTCCGTTGCTTTCGGATCACGTTTATCGCGCGGTGGCCGCAACATTTCGAAAACTCCCTCAGAATCTTCACGACCGCGGATGTCCTGAAACACAAAAATGTACCCGTCCCGCACCAGTTCCGGTTTAGAACTGTTAATACGGTTTGAGCTCGAGCCCGCAACACCATAAGGGGTCCGCTCCATATAGATCGGCAGATTCTCATTCTGGGTTTCCGGCGTCAATATCACGGTGAAAAGCTTTACGCCGTCTCTCATAGGGATCATCGCTTCGGTTCGTTTATATTCAATGTGCGTATCGGGGGCTGGTGTATTCGCGATCCGTTTCAGAGTATAAGAAGTTCCCTGATCGAAGATCGCTCCTGTTACCTTGCCGCCCGCATCCCGAACGAACTCGATATCGCCGCGATTCCCCGGCGTGATAAAAAACTTGTTCGGTGATAAAGGCAGAATCTCGATCTTGTCCTGATTGGTCACCCGCAGATAAAACTTTTCGCCTTCGCGGAGAAAGGAAAAGACGGTTCCTCCTAGATTAACCGCGTCCTCGTATTGGCCTACAAAAGGATCGAACGACTCCGGAGCGATCGTGATCGCAACCGGCGTCGGTTGAGTCGCCGGTTGCTGAGCAACCATTGGAAGAAATAAGAATGAAACAACAAGGGCGAAGACAATTGATCGAAAAGTTTTCATAGTATTACGGGAGCAAATCGGTATGTGATCGATTTTAGCTTGTTACGAATAAAAAAACGCACGGGTTTTCGATTTGTTTTAAAAATCAAGGAGCATCGGAACAATTGCTTGCACCCATGCTCCTCAATTCGTAATACCAAAAACTATCCGTCACCCTTCTTAACCTTTGGCTTTTCGCGTTCAGGATTCAACGGCGACTTTTGAGGTGCGGCCGGCGGCGGGATCTTGATGATCACCGGTTCGTCGATCGGCGGTTTGGACTTTGTGTCGTCAGTGTCCTTCGGGGGCTTCGTTTCCCCAGGCGCCGTATCGGAATCTGTTGTTGTGACGGGAATGTCTGTCGCGACATTCACATTCGAATTCGAGGCACCGCTTCGTGCTCCCGCGATCTCTGCGCTTTCAAGCTTCTCTAACTCTTCGCGTTTATTGCGTTCCATCAACGCCCGAACGTCCGAAGGCATCGGCGGCGGTCCCGGGAAGCTTTCCCGCGGCTTGTCTTTCATGAAAGGAATCATGAACGCATTGAAATACGGAAGGGCCCCGTGCCCGCCCGTCATGCTATTGCCGAGATTTTCTTTCTTTTCCGGATTACCCATCCACACGCCGGTCACATATGTTGGCGTGTAGCCGATGAACCAAACGTCCGTATGCGAGTTTACGGTGCCCGTCTTTCCCGCGACCGGATTTCCGCCGGCACTAGCACCTGCAGCAGTTCCGCCGGCGGCTGTAACGCCGCGCATCATGTCGACCATAGTTAGCGCCACATATTCGCTCGTGACCTTAGAACTGGCTCCATCCCATTCTTCCAGCAGCGAACCGTCACGGCTGTAGACTTTTTTGATCAAATGCGGGTGCACGCGAATTCCCTTATTCGGAAACGAAGAATACGCAGAGACCATCTCGATCAATGAAACTTCACTTGCGCCGAGTGCGGACGGGAGGCTCGGCGCCATCGGATTTGTGATTCCAAAACGCCTGACCATCTGTCCTGCCGATTGGATTCCAACCTGCTCTAAAAGATGTACAGCAGCGATGTTGTAGGATTTCGCTAAAGCGATCTTCATCGGCACATTCGGATGGCTCGGTGTACCGTCGTAGTTCGTCGGCTGCCAGCCGCCACGCTTTATGGGAGCGCCGCTAACCAGCATGTCGGGCGTCATTCCGTCTTCGACGGCTGCGGTATAAATAAATGGTTTGTATGCAGAACCGGTCTGCCTCAAACCTTGCGTGGCATTATTGAATCGATTGGTATGAAAATCGTAGCCGCCGACCATTGAAACGACCTCTCCATTCTTGGAATTGATCGTTACCATTGACGCCTGAATCTCCGGCACCTGCGAAAGCTCTACCTCCAGGATCTC
>JBJMGN010000419.1:0-3172 GCA_045807885.1 Pyrinomonadaceae bacterium
TACCTCGAGGAGAAGAAAGACACCAAGGCAGAATGGATCCACTTTGTGACGCTTATGACAGTGCGTTACGAACAATATATCGGGGCAATGTCCGCGAGCTGGTGCAAAAAAGAATCGGTCATTTGGGACAAAGAAGGCGACCTCTCGGCCGTATTGCAGAGGCGGCTCGACGCCCATAAATAATGTTTAGCAAAGCGATTGTTCGCCTCCCGAGTGAGAATTTTGCCGACGGTCTGACCAGCGTCGATCTTGGTGTGCCTGATTTTGAGAAGGCTCTGGGACAGCATCGGGCCTATTGCGAAGCGTTGGTGCGATGCGGACTTCAGGTGATAGAGCTTAAAGCGGATGCGAGATACCCGGATTCGACGTTTGTTGAAGATACGGCGATCTTGACTGAACGATGTGCCGTTATTACCCGGCCGGGCGCTGCCAGCCGAAGCGGCGAGACCGCCAACATGGCGGAAACTCTTTCGACGTATTATGACAGACTCGATCGGGTCGAGGCTCCGGGAACGGTCGATGGCGGCGATGTTTGCCAGATCGAAACCCGCTTCCTGATCGGCATTTCGGAGCGCACAAATGAAGCGGGGGCACGGCAGTTATCTTCGTATCTCGAAGCGTCGGGTTTTACTTATAGCCATATCGATTTTCGCGAGACTGACGGCCTGCTCCACCTGAAAAGCGGTATCAGCTATCTCGGAGAGAATCGCGTCCTTGTAACCGACTCGCTGGCTGATAGGGACGAGCTTGAAGGATACGAGCAGGTCGATGTGCCCGAAGGCGAAGAATATGCGGCAAATTGTATTCGCGTAAACGACTATTTATTGTTCGCCGTGGGCTTTCCCAAATTGCGTAACAAGCTCGAATCTCTTAGCTATAAAATCATCGAACTTGAAATGTCCGAATTTCAGAAAATGGACGGCGGCTTAAGCTGCTTGTCACTCCGTTTCTAGATAATAAAGAAAACAGAAGGCTTATCAAATCGACGGCTGCCGATTTCAGAAGAATGACCGGTGGGAGACATTCCTTTTATTTAACAGACACGAACCTTCGTATCTGTCAGGCCTTCCATCGTCGGCCGCAAAAGCTCCAGATCCATACGAACGGTGAAGTTCGGGATATAACCCATGAACTGCAGATTCTCCACGGCCTTCTGAACCACCTCACTTGTGTTCACTGAAGTCTGAACTGCGTTCACTAATAATTGCACGGCATTTTTTGTATTTTCATCAGCTTCCATAGCGATCATAAACGTTGCAAAGAGCGTGCCGAAAAGTCACAAAGGCGGGCCTATGGTAATCTGGATTACCTATGGAAAAGTTGCGGCGCGAGAAATTTGAAACTTCGTCGGGGATCGAGCTTCCAAACGACTTTAATCCGTTAAATACAACACAGATTGTGTACGAGAAGGATATAAATGAGCCCGGCTCATTTCCGTACACGCGCGGAATTCGCACGAATATGTATCGCGGCAAATTTTGGACGATGCGCCAATATGCCGGATTTGCGACAGCTGCTGAATCAAATGCGCGTTACAAATATTTACTTTCGCAAGGGACAACCGGACTGAGCGTAGCCTTTGACCTTCCGACGCAGATCGGTTTGGATTCGGACGATCCGCTTTCCATTGGCGAAGTGGGCAAGGTCGGCGTCGCGATCGACAGCATTCACGACATGCTGACACTGCTCGACGGGATTCCGCTGGATCAGGTGACTACCTCGATGACGATAAACGCGACCGCTTCGACGCTGTTGTGTCTATACCTCGCGGTCGCTCGAAAACAGGGTCTCACGTTCGATAAGGTCGGCGGGACCATCCAAAACGACATTCTAAAGGAATACATCGCTCGCGGAACTTACATCTACCCGCCGAGGCCGTCGCTGCGGTTGATCACCGATACTTTCGCTTTTTGCGCCGCCGAAGTTCCGAATTGGAACACGATCTCTATCTCCGGCTATCACATTCGCGAGGCCGGATCGACCGCCGCGCAGGAGATCGCGTTCACGCTTGCCGACGCGATCTGTTATGTACAGGCAGCGATCGACGCCGGGCTCCGGGTCGATGATTTTGCACCGAGACTGTCATTCTTTTTTAATTCGCACAATAACCTGTTGGAAGAGGTGGCGAAATTTCGAGCGGCACGCCGGCTTTGGTCGCAGATCATGAAAGAACGTTTCGGGGCGAAAGACCCACGATCAATGATGCTCCGGTTTCACACTCAAACAGCCGGCTCAACTCTTACGGCGCAGCAGCCCGAAGTGAACGTCGTGCGAACGACTATTCAGGCGCTCGCGGCGGTACTTGGCGGAACGCAGAGCCTGCATACGAATTCGATGGACGAAGCACTCGGATTACCGACCGAGAACGCTGCGCGAATCGCATTGCGAACGCAGCAGGTCATCGCGCACGAGTCCGGCGTCGCTGACACTGTAGACCCGTTAGCCGGTAGTTATGCGATCGAAGAGTTGACCAGCCAACTCGAAAACTTGGCGCTCGAGTACATCGACAAGATAGATGCGATGGGCGGCATGCTCCGGGCGATCGAAATCGGGTACGTTCAAACCGAGATCCAGGATGCCGCGTACGAATATCAACGCCGGGTCGAGACACAGGATGCGATAGTCGTCGGGATGAATAAATTCCAGCAAAATGAGGATGAGGTCATCCCGATCCTTTCGATAGACGAGCAGATTGAACGCGACCAGGTAGCGCGGGTTCGGGCCGTTCGGGAAAATCGTGATTCGGCAATGGCCGATGCAGCGTTGAATTCTCTTACCGAAGCAGCCGGCGGAACCGAAAATTTAGTTCCCCGGATCCTCGAATGCGTAGAAGCAGAAGTGACCGTCGGCGAGATAAGTCATTGCCTTAGAAAGGTTTGGGGCGAATATCGCGAAGCCGTGACTGTCTGACCTGCCAAATATTTTCTTCACAATTTCGCTGTTAAACTGTGTTATACTGCTACGCGGGCATTCGCGCATGCTCCGACCTACCAATCCTGCCTTCTCCAACCGTTTCGGTAAATCGCCATGGAACAACTTAATCAATTTCTGCAGCAGCTCATTTCCACGTCCAGCTACGAACTACATCTCGAGCCAAACAAAAACCCTTACATCGTGAATGCCGACGGTAATTCCGAAGTATCCGCCGTTCCGCTACAGGGCACCCAGATCA
>JBJMGN010000420.1:0-4384 GCA_045807885.1 Pyrinomonadaceae bacterium
TGTTATCGCTCAACTATACGAGTTTCGAATGGATGCATCAAGGTGCAGCGAAGCAGGAAACTTCGCAATATTCATCGGATTCCTTGAGGTTAATAACAATATTGGAAAATGACCCGGCCAATCAATTGAGCAGCAAACCACGAAAAGGCGCATTGAATCAAAGGTTGGGATAAGTTATTCTAAACATTACTTTTTCCGCGGGGATGTCACCAATGCGTTCCGTTAATTATTTGTTTGTATTGATGTTGGCCGTCTGCGCGACGAATCTTTTCGCGCAAAATCCGATCATTTCCACTGAGGCGCCCAAAGGTTATTTGATCGGGCCGGGCGACGTGGTGGTCGGGAAAGTTCTCGGCGAACCTCAATTCGACTTCGAATCGACAGTTGACCCTGACGGCCGTTTAAGCATTCCGTTCGTCGACCAGCCTATCGCGGCGGCATGCAAGACCGAACTCGATCTAAAATCGGACGTAACAAAACTTTTGGGAAAGTACCTTAAGGTTCCCCAGATCAGCCTTCGTGTGACGCAGAGAAACAGCCGTCCACCAGTAAATATCTACGGAGCGGTGCAGCAGCAACAGCAGGTAAATTTAACACGCCGAGCTCGGCTGCTTGAATTGATCTCTGTCGTGGGTGGTGTGACGGAAAGGGCAGGGGGAATGGTTCAGGTTTTCAGAACGAGGCCGCCGATCTGTGCAGATGCCGCAGCGATTGCGGAGTGGAAGGCTGGAACGGCGGAAGGAATGGGCGTGCCATCACAGATGTACAGCCTCGCAAGTTTGCGACAGGGGCGCGAAGAAGCCAACCCTGAGATCTTTGCAGGGGACATCATCGTAGTTCAAAAGGCGGCGCCGGTTTACATTACCGGCGAAGTTCGAAAACCCGGCGAATTGGATATTCCAGAAGGCGGTCTTCCGCTTACGCAAGCGATCGCGATGTCTAGCGGACTCACGCGCGAAGCTAAAAAGAATATAAAAATATATCGACGAAAACCAGGCTCGCCGAATCCAGAGGTCATTGCTGCAAATTTTGAAGGGATTCGAAAGGGAACCGAAAATGACCCTATTCTGGCCCCGTTCGATATAGTCGAAGTTGGAAAGGCCCCGAAGAAATTTACCGATTACCTGCTCGAGTTCGTCACCGGAATTCCAGGCCGGATCCCGATCACCTACTAAACGGCGTAAAGCTGCTCAATAAGGTCTTTATATTTTTCATCAATAATGCGGCGCCTAACCTTTAACGTAGGCGTCAGCTCTCCGCCTTCGACCGAGAATTCATTTTCGATCAGAGCGATTTTTTTTACTGTTTCAAAGCGGGCGAGGCCTTTGGTGTGAGAGGCGACCTGGCGTTCGAGCAGGTCGATGATGCGCGGGTCGCGGCAAAAATCTGCGGGGGAGCGCACTGCAAACCCTTTATGTTGGGCATAGGATTCGAGCATTTCAAAATTTGGCACGATCAACGCTGATGCGAACCTGCGTTCGTTCCCGATCAAGACTGCCTGGGTGACGAATCTCGAAGCACGGATCATCTGTTCGATGGGTGAAGGGGCGATATATTTTCCGCCGGACGTTTTGAAGAGTTCCTTTTTGCGGTCCGTCACAAAAAGAAATCCGTCATCATCCAAATGACCAATGTCGCCGGTACGAAACCAGCCATCAATGGTAAAGGCGTCCCGAGTTGCTTCCGGTTTGTGATAGTAGCCCAGCATTACACCTGGCCCTGTTGTTTCAATCTCGCCGTCGTCGGCTATCCTGACCTTCACATTTCGAATGGGCTTTCCAACCGAACCTAAACGAAAAAATTCAGGATTATTTGACGTCAGTACCGGCGACGTCTCAGTCAATCCGTAACCCTGCATTACCGGAATACCGGCGCCGTTAAAGATCAAGTAAATGTCGTCGGTAAGTGCAGCACCGCCGGTAATGCATGCGCGAAGCCGGCCGCCGAAAAATCCGCGGAGCTTAGAAAAAACGAGCCGGTCGGCGATTGCGTACCTGCATCCCATCCCGAAGCTAATCCTTTCGTTTTTCTCTTTCGCAATCTGATACTTTTTCGCGACCCCTATCGCCCAGTCAAAGATCGTTTCTTTGACCCCACCTGCATTCGCCGAGTTTAATTTTGCGCGAGCATAAACTTTTTCAAAAATACGTGGTACCCCAACAAAGATCGTGGGCCGCACTTCAGCCAAATTGTCCGGGACCTTATCGACCGACTCTGCATAGTGCACAGACATTCCATGGTAGATGTAAAGATACATCGCGGAACGCTCGAATATATGCGACAACGGCAGTACCGAGAGCGGAACGTCATGAGTCGCGAAATCATACTTCTCGCCTGCATCAACGACATTCGAAAGGATGCAGTTGTGTGTCAGGATCACACCCTTTGGTTCACCGGTCGTACCACTCGAATAGATCAGAGTCGCGATGTCGTCGGGTAGGCATTTGCTTTCGTCTTGCGCATGGACACTATCACCGGTTGAGAGCAGTTTATCGAAAGTAATTTGATCTAAGTCCAACGAATTGCCTTGAAAAAGCACGATCTTTTCAAGGGACTCGATATCCTCGATCGATTCTTTCAACCTTTCGAACGAGTCTTGATTGTCAATACACAAAACACGGGCCCCAGAATCTTGGAGTATGTATTTGATCGACGCGGGCGCGAGCGTTGTATAGATCGGAACGTCGATAACGCCTAACAGTTGGCAGGCTCCATCGGTGATCGTCCATTCCGGCGAGTTTGGAGCAAGTATTGCGACCCGGTCGCCTTTTTGGATTCCAAGCGCTGAAAGTCCAGCGGCACAAGCTCTCATCTTCGAAAGCATTTCGATACCGCCGATGCTTTCCCAGCGCCCGTTACGCTTGAAGTTGAGCAGGTTCGTATTTGGATATCGGTCCGCTGCCTGCCGAAAAAGTGCGCCCAAAGTCTTCGGTTCGTCTGCGTAAAGCGGTTTGCCGCGTCCGATAGCGCGCCGGGGGGAAGAGATAATTTCTATACCACCATTTTTCACTCTGCCATTACGCCCTTCAAATATATCTTGAGCACCTCATCGGCCATCGGTTCAAGGGCATAGGAGCGGTTCGAAAGTATCCAGTTGGTTACCATCTCATCCAGAGCTCCATATAGGATCTTTGCGCAAATGATCGGCTTTATATCGCCCCGAAATATTCGGGCTGTCTGGCCTTCGTGGATCGTTTTGCGGATCACTTCCAGATACTCATGAAACCCCGCGGCCGAGAACTCCTGCATGAATTTGGTTGAGCCGCGAAGCTCGACCTGGAAAACGATCGCCAGGTCACGGTCATCGCCGAGCCGTTTTAAATGCAGTTCGGCAACCTTTCGCAAACGGTCAACCGGCGATTCGATCTTTTCAAGTTCACGCCGACCTTCGGCAATGAACTTCTCCATTGCCTGATCGAAGATCGAATGGAGGATCTCGTCCTTGCTTTTGAAATATAGGTAAACAGTCCCGTCAGCAATGCCGGCTACCCGTGCGACATCCGCCACTTTTGAATTGAAAAAACCCTTTTCTGCGAAAACCTTTACGCCTGCACGTAGGATAGCCTCGCGTTTGTCGGAGATAGCGTTCTTTTGTGAACTTGTTGCGGTACGAGCCATTATGGTGAATGAATGCTCATTCATTTTATTCTTGGTAGTGTCTCAAATCAAGACCGAAAGTTAGGATGTGCGAGGAAATGGCGGAGAGGACAGGACTCGAACCTGCAAGCGCTTTCGCGCGGTAGTTTTCAAGACTACTGCCTTACCAATTAGGCTACCTCTCCGAATTGAGGAAAAACGCGATTTTCAGCGCCTTTCGCCAAATTGCAGAAATTCAATATATCAAATTCAGGGCCTTGCAGACAAAAAAGTCCCGGTTGTAACCGTACAACCGGGAAAGGAGTGAAGAGAGAACTCATGTGCCTCTAATCAGAGGCTAAAAGCTTTGAAATCTGTGCGTTCAAATTTTCCGTTTTGTCCCAGCCATCGGTCCGGAGTGCAATTGCTCCATGGCGGTCGATGATGAAGTGCGCCGGAAATCCCATGTTGATATTGCCGCTCTTATCGGTGTCGGCATATTTAAGCATCACACCAAAGCAGTTGGGGACGATGCTAAATGCGAAAGGATTCTTCCTTATGTAAGTCTCAATCTTCGGAGGGCCATCGGCTGTCAGTGCGAGAAAAACAACATCTTGGCCGCGATAGTGATCAGCTAGGCGATTCAGTTTCGGTATTTCCTCGTGGCAGATCGCGCAACGAGTGGTCCAAAACGTGAGTACAACTACCTTTCCCTGTAACTGGCTAAGGTTGTAAAACGTACCGTCCATGGCCTCAGCGGCAAAATCCGGGGCCGGGGCGCCTGGGCGAAGCTGTTGCTGGCCGGTTG
>JBJMGN010000421.1:0-3654 GCA_045807885.1 Pyrinomonadaceae bacterium
AATCGTCGTTTCTCACGTTCTTCGGCTTGATATGCCTTTACGATCGTATGGTTTGCCAGCGACTCTTGGGCAATATCGGTCAGCTGTTTGTTTCCCTCGAATGACTCAGTTGCGAAGCGTTTGAATAACCGACTAAAGCGAATGGTCAAGTACGCAATGATCGGGCCGATGATCAACGCTCCCAGCATCAATCGCCAGTTAAAATAAAATGCAGCACTGATAAAGCAGATCAGAACCAGCGACTCACGCAAAATATCGCGAAGATTGTTTGAAACCGCGTTTTCGATCGCCGAGCAACTTACGACCAATCGCGATACGAGAAAGTTAGTTCGGTGACGTTCAAAGAAGATGGTCGACTGGGAAATAAGATGTTCATAAAGCTCGTTTCGAAGATTTAGGACGGTTTTTTGCCCGATCCTCGCCATTAGGAATGATGAGATAAATTCTGCGACACCCTTCAAAAATGTAAAGCCGATAAGGAGGACCGAGATCATCATCCAAGCCCGAAACCAATCGTTTTTTGGGATCAAGCTATGAAGGTCGAAAAGCGTTTTAGCCCTTCGGCTGGCGGCAGGGAAAAATTGATCAAAGATGGGTGCAAGCAATGCCGCTGTCGCGGTTTCAAAAACCGCTGTTACGAACATCGCTACGAGCGCAAACACGAATGACGCCCAGAACGGGCGAACATAATTAAGAAGTCTGCGAAAGTCTTCCATCTAAAATCCGTCTCTGAATATACTTTACGGGCCGAACCAATCAAATCGTTCGAGAAGTAAAATTTGCAACTGGTTCAATAAATATGGCATCTTTTGAGAAGCATCGCCCGTTTCGGAGAAGTAAAATCATGAAAAACTTCAGGATTCTAAATGGGGTGTTAACCCTGCCTCTTTTACTTTGCCTTTTCCAGCTCGCTTTCAGCCAGGCCGACATGGCACGGCGAACAATGGCGATAACATACCCGCTTGAAGATCAAATTAATGTGCAATTTCGCGGAACTATCCAGTTCCCAAAAATGCACGCCTCAGCAAAGATCAAACGTACGAGCAAAACCGGAACCAAGATAGACCTTTCGGTTAGCGATATGCCTCGAACATTCCAGCTTGGTGCTGGATACGCCACATACGTGTTTTGGGCGATTTCGCCCGAAGGTCAAGTAGATCGATTAGGTGAGATCAAACGTCGAGGTTTTTGGGAATTCAGCACGAAGATAAGTGTTACAACGCCGCTTCAAACGTTCGCACTTCTTGTTACAGCGGAGCCGCATTTTCTTGTAACTAAACCGAGCCAAAAAATAATGCTCGAAAATATAAGTGCAGCTACCGAAGCCGGGGAATCGGTACCGTCGACTACGGCGGTACATTACTTCGGCAACTCGAGCGACTTTTTTCGCGACCCGCGGACCCCAGAAATTGCAGAACGCGATTATGCGAAGACTCCATCCGCGATCTTACAGGGTTACCAGGCCTTGGCACTCGCGAGATTTGGGGGAGCGGAACGCGATGCACCAGAAGAACTAAAGCAGGCCGCCGAACTCTTGAGTAATGCGGAGGCTTCATGGCAAGCCGGACGGGATGAAGATACCGTCGATATAATGGCCCGACAGGCGATCAGTACAGCGGTTAAGGCAGAATCTCTCGCGTTCGAAAGACGCGAAGCACGCGAAAAAAGGAACGAAAAGACGCGAAACGATGCAGAAATGCGGCAAGTAGAAGACAAACTTACCGAGGCTCATCGCCAAATTGACGAACTAAAAGCACAGCTTGGTACGGAAACCCGCAACCGAGAACTTTCTGAACGTGATGTGACAAATTACACGCAGCAGATCAAGGATCTGCGTTCGGAGAACGGTAGATTGCGTGACGAATTGGCACGAACTCGCTCGGAGTTCGATACGGCAAAGACCCGGCTGGAGGCCTACGATAACGAAAAACGTACAGCTGAAGAGCAGCGTCAACGCGACACAAAGATCGCTTCAATTCAGGCAAATGAACCGGGATTTGTTCAATCGCTTAGGAAATTTGGTTCCGTTGCAAAGACCGACCGAGGAATCGTTTTGACATTGCCTGAGTCTTATTGGACTACGCCGCGAACGGCGGATTTCGCTCCGACGGCGGATCCGAAGATGACAGCTTTAAGTGAGGTGATAGCAAATAATCCGGACTATCAGATCACGATCGAATCACATACAGATGACCGTGGAACGCCGGAGGATCTGCAAGATCTAACGCAGAAACGCTCACGTGCCGTGGCTGATAAGCTGAGTGCGTTTGGTATCGATGGGACGCGAGTTGAGTCAAAAGGAATGGGAGCCAGCCTGCCGATCGCACCTAATACAACCACCGCTAACCGAGCTCGAAATCGACGCGTACAGATCATAATGTCCCCGACGGTTAAACGCGTTACCTAATGTCTCGCTCTCTGCAACAAATTCAAATTTGGGGCGTGTAAGAATTAAGGTGTTGTTTCAACAATGCCGGAAAGCGTAAAATTGTAAATAGATGGCTAATAAACCTAGCCTTAAAAAGAAGATCTTACGCATTGGCGGTTGGCAGGCCGCTAAACGAATTGTCAAAATGGTCCCGATTGGCGGAACATTATTGGCAGCCGGACTTATCGGTTATGACATCAAAAAGAAAGGGGTTTTACGCGGTACGGTGAATTCCGGTCTTGATATGATACCGGTTTTTGGAATTGCAAAAAATGCGATCGAATTATTCACTGGCGATCTTATCCCCGATAAGATAGAAAAACGAAGTAACTAGATGATCGTCCGCACCATTTCTCAACGGCTTTTCTTGTTTTGCCTACCGGTAATTGCGTTTTGTGTTATAGCGGTGCCGATTGATGCGCAAACAAAAACACGCCGAAAAAGCAAGACAGTCACAACCGCCCAGGTTCTCCCTGCACCTACGACAGAGCCCTTGATCATAAGCCGCGCGGAGGATTATCAAAATGACCCACCTGTGATCTCGCCTTCGGTCGAGAATGCGATTCGGACGATGGACGAATCCACTCCTTCATCGGAAAAGGTGATATCCGATCTCAATGATAGGATCCGTCTTCTTGAATCGAATAGGAAAGAAGATTACGACCAAAAGCAGAAGCGTTTGGCGATGAATCTCGAGATACTTTCCAAGGCTGAACAGCGGTCGGAATCTTTACGCAGACAGGCTCTTGAAATGATGGAGCGCGAAACGGCTATAAAGTCGAAGATCGAACAACTCGAAAACGATATGCGTCCGGAATCGATCGATCGTATTTATGCGTTCGTTGGTTCTATGCATCCCGATGAGTTAAAGGCTGCACGTAAGAAAAGCCTGGAAGCTGAGCGAACCAATCAGCAAAATCTTTTGACCGAGGTACAAAAGACGCGAGCGACGCTGGACCTAAACGTTCAAAAGGCTGACATGCTCGTCGAACGCCTGCGCGTTAAGCTCGAAGCAGAGATCGATGCGGCTCTCGAAGACAATCCGCAGAAACCCTAACAAAAAAAACACCGAATTATTTCCGATAGCCTGCAAGAGGCTATTTTTTTTGCGTTCTTTCAATTAGCGAAGCAAATTTCCCCAAGGTTCCGGAATCCGCTGTTAGGGAGAATATGATGACTTTGAAACGAACTGTGATCTTTCTCAGCATTTCTGTTGCGATCTTTAC
>JBJMGN010000422.1:0-5876 GCA_045807885.1 Pyrinomonadaceae bacterium
TGCGCGCGGGCGTTGATCGGATCGCGGAAATCCAGAAAGGAACTTCGATAACGAAGTTATCTTTTGTTCAGGGTCCGCGATCGCGAGTGCCTTTTCGAGTTCGGCTTTATCATCTTTTTTTACAACCGGTTTTTTTGTGACAGGGGTCGCCGAAGGCTTTTTGTCTATCGACTTTTGTGTCGAGCTGCTCGAAGAGGTTGAAGGTTTGTTGACCGATGCCGGCTTTTTTGCAGTCGCTTTAGGAGACGGCGTCTGCGTCTTTTTTACTGCTGGGCTTTTCTTTGGGTCGTTTTTCTTGGTCTGGCCGGCCTGTGCTGCACCCGCGATAGCAAAAAAGGCGAGCCCGATCGTCAACAAAAAATTCTTCATAAAACGGAACCGCAAATGCCGTTGATCGGCAGGCGCAGCAATGCGAGATATTCAAAAATGATAACACGAAATTGCGTTTCGCTTCGGCTGAACCTATTCTCGACCAAGGTGAACGAACTCGACGACCTTTGGTCCGCAAAATTATCTGATGCGATCGAAAATGCACGTACATCGGGACGTGATGATATCGCCGATTATCTCGAGCTGAAAGCTACGAATGATTCCGTCAGACAGGTAGCGACAGACCGGCTTTTTCAGGCGTTTATCGAGCTTGCACTTAATGCGGAAAACGTGCAAAAGAACATCCTGGTCGAACGCGAATCGCCCCATAGTTTTGTGCACCGGAACGCCAATATGCATGGTACATTGCTTCGACTCGCCCGTGGTGTGAGATGTTTAACACTCGAAGCGGGTTGGACGCGGGGCCCAAGCGACGGATTTATGCGGCTTGGAGCCCTTGCATTCGCCCGTATCACTCATTTCGGAATGCCCGAAAAGGGCGTCGAATTGGTACTTAAGCCTAATAACGAGAGTGCTTTATGGATAACTGTAAAAGCGGGTGAATTGGCCGGCCTTTTCGAGCAGGCGGACGTTGAGCGCCACATCGGGATCTTTCTGGATGACCGGATACGTTAATTTAGCTGTTTTGTATTTCAGGCTACACTCGGTAAAATAGATAACGAGAAAGTTTTTTTGGGGAGTACCGAAACAGAAGTGAAGCAAGAGCTTGAAAAACTAGTAGACCTGCAAAAGACGGATACAAATATCCGTCGATTAAAACAGATAATCGCAGGTGCAGACACGAAGCGTGCTGAGATCGAACAAGAGTTTGACCAGCACGCTTCTTCCATTAGGGAAGTGCAAAATCGAGGTGAGGCGCTAAAAACGGAACGGGCCGACCTGGAAAAACAGATCGCCGAAAACAAAACGTACCTTGAACGTGCCGAGCGAAACCTGAAACACGCGCAAAACCAGAAGGAATACGAAACCGCGATGCGCGAAACCGATGCCCTGCAAAAGCAGATCGCGGCATTCGAAACGCAGGTTGTAGAAAAGATGGCTGCGAGCGAAGAGATCGAAACGGAACTCGAGACCCGCGCCGACGAGATCAACAGCCACGATGCGAAGCGCGCCGAGGCCATGGGTGCGTTCGATAAGGAAGTTGCGGCAGCCAAAAAAGAACTAGATAAGGAAACGGCCAAAAGGGAGGAAGTTTTCAAGACGTTGCCGACGAATCTGGCTTCTGTTTATAACCGTCTTGCACAACGGAGCCGAGACGGCATCGCCGTGGCGGAAGTAATAAACGGTTCCTGCTCGGCGTGTTTCATGTCGCTTCGGCCCCAAATGTCATTAGAGGTAAAACGGGGCGATAAGATCGTCACGTGCGAAAGCTGCACACGCATCCTCTATATCACTAGCCCGAAACAACAGGCCGAGGAAGCGGCTGCGAGCTAGAAAATTCTTGTCGCGGCCGTTCGTCACGATATGAGATAATAGGACCGTACCGAAGCCCTTCGGTACGGTTTTTCATTTCCTACCTGTAGTAGAAACTCGCCATGAAAAAATACTTTTTAATTGCAGTCGCACTGTTCTTGTCATCAGCCGCCGTCACTGCACAGAAAAGCGGCCAGGACCTTTCTTCGCAGTTGAGAGGCAGCAAGATTAAAATCACTTACGATGCAGCATCGGGTTCGTCGAAGCTGATGGGCGTCGCCGAGAATTTTTCCGACGCCGAAGCGAAGAATGCGAAGATCGCGGCGATGAATTTCGCCATCGGATTTTTCTTTCCCGGCCAGACGCTCGATCGCGCGCCAGAACAGATCAAGCTCACGTTTTGGGTAATGTCTAAAAAGCCGCAATTTGCCGAGCATCATTCTTTGGAGTTTTACGCGGGTGGCGAATCTATTCCTGTAGGTGAAGCTCGCTACGCTGCAAAGGGGCGCGAAAATATGGAATATTTGAATTTTGAGATCAGCCGCGATGTGCTGATCAAGATCGCTTCCTATTCGAACGTGCAATTCAAACTCGGTGACGCAAATTTTACGTTCAGCCGCGACCAATTGCGGATGTTTGCTGATCTGCTGATAGCCGCCGACCCGCTCGACCGTTAGCCCTTCGACCATGCGTCTGCGACGCGTGAATCGACCTTTACCGGAACGCTTTTAATAAAGCTCTCGCCAGCGCTGATCATGGCGTTTTCGAGCGCCGCTCGCGCGTTTTCGACTTCGCTCTTATCGCATTCCACAATGATCTCATCGTGCACGATGTTGACGAGTCGAGTCGAGGTTCCGCGAATCGCGTCGTGAAGCAGCCGAAGCGAGCGTTTCAGAATGTCTGCCGAGGTTCCCTGTATCGGCATATTCACGCCGTATCGCCGAGCAGCACCGACAGCCTGTCGATCGTTCTCATCAAAATTCAAACGCAACAATCTGCCGCTTGCGGTCCGCGCCGTCCGCTCTGTCGTAACACGGTATCCCGAATCGCGCAGATACGAGTCAAGCTTTCGGTAGGTCGAAAAATATCGCCGCATTGTATTCTCGGCATCCGACTGCGAAAGGCCGGTCATCATGCCGAACCGCGACGCCCCTACGCCGTAAACGATTCCGAAATTCAGACGCTTTGCGAACGAACGCTGATCAGCCGATACGTCTTCGGGCTTAACGTTAAAAACCTGGGCCGCGGTGATCGTATGAAAATCTGCGCCTGAGCGAAAGGCTTCGATAAATTTTTCATCACCGGAAAACTCTGCCAGGATACGAAGCTCGATCTGCGAATAGTCAGCGATGACGAGTGTTCTTCCTTGTTCGGCCCGAAAGCACTTTCTATAAGCGTCGTCATGCGGTATCTGCTGCAGGTTCGGATTTGAACATGAGAACCGTCCTGTCGGAGCACCTATCTGGCGAAAATCCGCGTGAATACGGCCTGTTTTTGGCTCGACATATTCCAGGAAATTTTCGCCAAAGCTGGTCGCCGATTTTTGAACGCCGCGATATTCAAGCAGCTTTGCAACGACCGGATATTTTTCCGCCAGCGGCTGCAGCTGCCATGCCCGCGTCGTTTCGGGCATCGGAACCCCAAGATTTTTGAGCGCGTCGGTAACCTGCTGCTGCGAATCGAGATTGATCTCTGCTCGACCGAACAGCGAGGCCTGCGCGACGCCTGCCGAAAGCAGATCCTGCAGCTCGTCGGCCGCCTTTGCCTGGACCTTTTTTACGGCCTCAAGCTGCCTACGCCAGGCTTCACAGTCAATACCGAAGCCGTTCAACTCCATTTCGGCGATCGGCATCACGCAATCAAATTCGAGCGCGGCAACCTGTTCCAGATCGTCATTCTTCAAGCGATCGGCAAGTTTTTCGCGGATCGGGATGAGGATCTCGGCGTCGCGTGCGGCGTATTCGACCTGCGAGGTGGAAAGTTCGGCGACCCGCCAATCACTGAGCTGCTCGGTCTTATCAAGAACCGTTCCCGTAAAATACTGAGCCACGTCTGCCAAGCTGTGCCGACGCTCGCTCTCACCAGCGGCGATCAACTGACTGGCAAGGTATGTATCGAACGCGTTTGAGACTTCGCAGCCAAGCTCGTGCCTGATCCATTTCGCGTCAAATTTCGCATTGTGAAGTACCTTGACCGAGGTGTCCGAACCGAGAATTCCGCGCAGCGGAGCTAATTCGGAGTTCTCACGCAATCCGCCATTTGCACGGAACGGCAGCATGTCAAAAACATACGTCTTTCGCCCCGAGCTTAGCTGCACGAGCCGCATCTCGCCTTTGTACGGGTCAAGCTCGGTCGTCTCGGTATCAAGGCCCAAAATGGCCTCGCGCGCAAGCTCTTCACATGCATTTTTGACGCCTATCGCGTCACGAACTAACTCAAAATTGATATCCATCGCCAGATGAATTCAATTGTATCGCTAGTGCGTCCCAGGTGTCCCACTGTCCCACGAATTTTCTCGTGAATCGAAATTCGTAATTCGAAATTCGATATTGCTTTTCTGTCCGCTGCTTGTCCACCCACTGTCCACGGGCTGTCCACTGGGTGTCCACAGCCTTCTGTGGACAGCTAAATGCTGCGCATACGGTAGTTACAGCGACCTTCGGGACAAATTCCACGATTTTCGAAAAAACTTTTTCTCATCTGTTTAAACTGTACCTTGTCCCACCCGCTTTATTCGGCTACTGCCGCTGGCCATCGACGACTGTTACGTTTTCAAAGATCACGATGCTTTTTCCCTATAGCGCAGCAAAACGACAGGCCAAATTACCTGCGTTGCATAGATTACACTAAGTTGCAGAGAATGTAAAGGTTTTTTGCCTGAGCTATTTGGAATAGATCAAAGCACGCTGTGTTTTGCCGATCGACAAGACGAAAAAAGTTATCCCGACCGATGCTGAAACCGCTGCCCCGACCACGATGCCTAGCGGATCTCCAGAAGGAACGGCGTCCCAGATCGGCAGCCCGTCTTCCTTCAATTCAGCGCCTAAGGTTCCGCCGGTCAGAATCTTCGCTGCGAGGCTTCGGGTGTCACCTTTGACGTGGTACACCTTTGTGATCTCAGCGGCCGGTATTACTACTTCGTGGTTTCCCCTCATCAGCGAGAGTGAGTCAGCTGTGGAACGAAGGTAAACGCCGTGTGTCTTACCGCCCGACGACCGGTGCAATTGCACGAAGTCGCCGGTAACGAGGGCATTGACTCCGTCCCAGGTTGAATACGGACTAGCTGTAGGGTCGGGAACGAAAGAAACGGCAGCATTCTTCCCGCCGATCTGGAGAACATCGTGATACTTTATGTGTCTCCGCGTGTCGGTATTCGGGACGCTGCCGACCGAGATGACTTTGATAGTGAATGAAGTCTTTATCTTTCTCGGCTCAAGAACGAAAAAATCGTCGTACACGGCAACTATCTTTCCTCTGAACTCGCGAAGGTCGTTAAGTATCACCTCGACATTCTTCTTTTTTGAACCGGCAATCGTACCAACCACATCCTTTACAATACCGGAACGCGTAACGGAAGCGGTTGTTTGCGGCAGAGCCGAAAGCGGCAGGATCAACAATACGATAAGCGAAAAGATGTACCGCATATTACCTCCAGATATAAATGGATAGCATCGTCAATCTAGCATGACGCCGACCTGAGCTCTAATTCTCACGGAGTTCCGGGAGTAAATCTAATTCGCAAGCCCGGTTACCTGATCTACGACCAGCTGCCAACGGCTATCTCGTTTTTCCCAGACGTGTATGGCCCGAAACCGACTCCCCACGCGTCTTTCGCCGTTTTGGGTTGTGATCGACATACCCATCGCAGTTACAACCGCGACGTCTTTGTACAGCCTGATCTTCTGGTCAGTCATTGCAAACTTAACCGTGGTATTAGTTTCCTGCTTCTGTTTGTAGCTGGCCTCCGTGGCCGCTATGTCCTGTGCTCTGGTATAAGTTCGCCCGCTCGGTCCAACATGATAACTATCGTCTGCCAGCAGCCGCAGTTTCCCATTAACGCTTGATTCCTCATT
>JBJMGN010000423.1:0-4581 GCA_045807885.1 Pyrinomonadaceae bacterium
GGATCGTTGTCCACTGCTCGTCGCAGTTCTTCAAAGGACGTGAGCGGGACATTATTACTCTGCATTGTTTCGATCTGCGGGACCTGGGCTGTTTGATTCGGAGCAGTAAAGCCTAGAAAATATGATGCTGTAACCGCAGCAGCGCCGCCGAGAATCAGTAAACCGATCGAAAACAAGATCCGTCCAAAGCCGCTTTTTGAAGGTCCAGTTTCGTGGTAGCCCTCTGAAGCTTCACTCCCGAACATCGAAAATTCGCGGTCCTTGTTCACAGCTCCGGGTGGGATGGCGCTTGAAGACGCGTAGCGCTCATCTTGACGCGCAGGAACTACAACGCTTGACGAAACGTAGGAGCTTAGGTCTTGTGGCTTCGACTCGACCGCCGATTCTACCGCGTCTTCAGACAATAGGAATTGCTCGTCCGTAGCGGATTCTTGAAGTGATTCGACGAACTGCGGCTCGGGTTCGTCCACCGGCGGGACCTCGTTCGTTTGGTCGGCCGCTATCTCAGAAGCGAATACTTCCGGTTCAACGACGTCTGGTTCAACGATCGCTGGTTCTTCGACTGCAGGATCAATCACCGCCGATTCGTCGAGCTCAAGTACATGTTCGCCGGTATCGATCTCGTTGAGATCAAGTTCCGCGATAGTATCCTCGAGCGAAAACTCCGGTTTCGATGATTCAAGCGAGTCGCCGGCCGCGGCTGCATACGCCGTACGCGCTGTTGCGACTGTCTCCTCTTCCATCACTCGGACCGTGGAATCGAAATCTTCGATCTCCTCCGAACCCTCAGCGAACGTCCGGACTATGACCGCGGTCAAATTGTCCTCCGCTCCGCGGCTATAACACACTTCTTTCAAATGATCGCAGATCATTCCGGGTTCCGCGCCGCTGGCAAAGATATTTCGCAATTCGTCGTCGCCGACGTGGCGCGTGATTCCGTCTGAACACAGCAAAAACGTAGTGTTTGGCTCGACCATCAATGTTTTAACATCGATTTCTACCGATTCCTCGGCACCAACGGCGCGACTGATAATATTTCGGCTAGGATGTACCAGGGCTTCCTCCGGTGTCATACGCCCCGCTCGGACCTCTTCTTCGACGACCGAATGATCGTTAGTTTCACGAAATAACTGGCCTTCAGGGGTGAATCTATAGATTCTCGAGTCGCCGACGTGCGCGAGCGTGGCAATGTTTCCCTTTAGGTGTAGGGCAACAATTGTTGTCGCCATTGAAGATAGTTGAGGCAGGTCCGCCGCCATTTGATGGATCGAACGGTTTGCGTGTGTGATCGCCATCCGAAACAGTTCCTCGGCGTCGGAATTCTGGTTCCTGTTTGCAACTGCTTCGGTAAGCAACTCCATCGCCATTTGCGATGCGAAATCGCCGGCGTTTGCACCGCCCACACCGTCTGCAACAGCGAAAACACCGAATTGTGGTAATTCCGCGAACGAATCTTCGTTTTGCGGCCGCTTTTCACTTAGTCCGCGGTCGCTTATGGAAGCAGAGATCAGTTCATTTTCCATCAAAAAGCTCCAAGTTCAGGAATTATTAGTATATAACTTAAATTATTTCAATAATTAAGAAGTATGACCTAAGGCAAAGCATTCGGATCGTTAACTTCTCGATCTTTAGCGTTTCGGTGCGAGATCGCCATTAACATTCCGAGCATTACAAAGCTCGTGATCAGGGAAAATCCGCCATGGCTTACGAAAGGCAATGTGATCCCCGTCATTGGTAATGCTCTGGTTATGCCCCCTATATTGACGAGCGCCTGAAAACCAATGAACGCAACCAAGCCGATGGCGCAGAGCTTGCTGAACATATCGCG
Organism: Pyrinomonadaceae bacterium; assembly: GCA_045807885.1. GTDB lineage: Bacteria > Acidobacteriota > Blastocatellia > Pyrinomonadales > Pyrinomonadaceae > OLB17. The sequence continues at coordinate 1,829 of JBJMGN010000423.1, forward strand.
GGCGTCAAGAGCTGTGCGGACGCCCGCACCGACAAATACAATGAGAGCAAAGGTTATCAACAAACCGCCGAAAAGTCCAAGTTCTTCCGCAAGAGCCGCAAAAATGTAGTCAGAGTCAGCGACCGGAATTAGTTCGGGATATCCGAGGCCCAAGCCGCGTCCGGTCGTTCCGCCCGACGCGAGGCCAAAAGTCGCTTGGGCGGGTTGGAATGCCAAGACGTCAAACCATGCGTCGATATTGATCGTCTTTTGCAGATCAGGGTCTTCAGCCAGCATTTCATCCAGGTTCTGATTTTTCTCCGCCATTTTTGCCCGCAACCGTTTGTAATAGTCGTCGTACTCATCGCTCCACCATGGCGTATCCGGTGTGGGCGGATTGAAGCCGTCCAGCCAAAGATGGAACCGCTGTTGGATACGATCCGGCAGAACGGCTTTAACGGGTTTTGCGACCGTTGGCAGCAGTGGAATATTTTCCTGCGTCTTCTCCGGCAAAGCGCCCACCACTAACACCCCGACGGCAAACAACACCGTCCCGACCAAAACGAAACGCTGCGAAAAGCGACGGACGGCTATCAGGTACAGCGTGGCATATACCGAACTAAATACCATCATTTGCCCGAAATCCTTCAAAAGAAAAAATGGTAGGAAAGGCAGTGCCGCCATGAAAACGAGAGGCAAAACGTCGCGCGCTCGCGGCAATCCCCAATAGGTTCTCGCGAGGTTCTTATAAAGGATCGCAAGCACGGCCGCGAATCCGATCAGGAATGGGATCTTCGACGGCTCCCAGGGCGTCATGTTACCGATCGATTTTCCGGCGCGCGAAGTTATAGCCGCAAGAATCAGCGGGACAAGCGTAAGCAGCACGATCACAAATCCGTTTCGCTGAAGCAGGTCGAGGACGCGATCATTGCGCAGCAAAAGGAACGCCGCAATAAGGCCGATAAAGCCCAGAATCGGATTGATGGTTTTACCTGATAGCAAAACCGCCCCAAGTGTTTCTTCAGAAGGCCGCGGCTTTTCCGCGTCAAGATCCACAGGCGACGGCGGGGTTGGGGGCAGGCCCATCATCTGTTTCTTTTCAGCGGAATAATTTTCCTGAATGTAATGCAGCTGAAGGGTCTTTATCTTTTCTTCCCGTGCTTCTGCCTTATCCTTTCGCGAAATATATTCGGGATCGCTGAATAAACGATACTGAACCGTTAACCCGATCGAGAACAGAAGTACGCATGTTGTATAAAGCGTCCAGTTTCCATTGAACTTAACGGCTTTTTTGAGGACGACCGGGAGAATCGCAAGAAACGCGAGCAGGGAAATATTTCGAACCCCAGTTATCCAGGACGTTTCGTAACCGCGGATCAGCCCGCCGTAATAAATAGAGTAATGCGAGATTGCCGCCAGGATGACGATCAATACAAGGATAAAGAAATGCGATGATGTTCTATTCTTCAAAATCGATTATCGCGGCCTTTTCGGTTTTTTGGCCGGTGGTTTCGGAGTTTGCACCTTTGGCTTATATTGGTCGCCAAGCAAACCTAACTCCCGCGCTTTCAAAATTACATTCGCTGCTATTGGTGCAGCGGTCCTGGCGCCAAATCCGCCGCCTTCAACTACAACAGCGATCGCGACCTGTGGGCGCTCAAGCGGAGCGATCGTGATAAACCAACTATCGGTTCGCTCGTACATCAATGGCACTTTGTATTCTTCCCATTCGCCTTTCGCGTTCTTCCTTCGTTTCTTTTCAGTTCGCAACTTGCCGGTCTTTTCGTCGTAAAGCGCTGCTTGTTTTTCTGCGGTACCAGTTTTCCCACCCGTGCGAATACCGGTACCTGCAAGTTTCGTTGAGATCACCGTGCCAGTCCCACCCGGTTCTTCGGTCACGGTGGACATGATGTCCCGAATTTGAGCGGCCTGCTGGGGCGAAAGCACCTGTGCGTGGGCCTGCGGCTGAATATCCGCTTCGATTCTCAGCTTCATAAGCTTTCCTTCAAGATTTCCGGGAATCGAGGCGATCATCGCCATTTGAAGTGGTGTCATCTGCCCAGCATAGCCTTGGCCCATACCTTCGAGCCCGAGATCGAAAAGGGAAATGCCTTTTCCGGTGACTATCATTGATTGTTGCGGAGCCAATGCGTTCGCGATCGCCGTATTGCTCGTGTTCATAACAAGCGGGAAGAACTTTGGTATCAAGGCATCTTCCGGTTCGTCCGCCGTCCCAATGCCAATTAATTGCGCGGTTTCACGAAGCCGCTCACGCCCAAGGGCGATCGCCATTTGAGCAAAATACTGGTTACTTGAAACCTGATAGGCAAACTGTATGTTTTTTTCCTGACACCCGCCGTCGCATGAACCGCCTACAGAACCATCCGGTCCCAATTTCTGCGTTGCGTCGACGATGGGGCGCGAATTGGGCGTAGGACGAAAGCCCTGCTCATAACTCGGAAATGTCAGGTTTTGTTTTCCCGCGCGAAACGCCGAGATCATCGTGAAAGTTTTGAACGTAGAACCAGGCACGTAAAATTCTCGCGTCGCGCGGTTCAAAAGCGGCTTGTCGCGTTTGTTTCCCTCGAGTGCAATATATGTCTCGGGATTCTGCGCGTCACCAAGGTCAAATGAAGGATTTGAATAGATCGCCAGAATATCGCCGGTCTGCGGGTTGAGAACAACGATCGCCCCTTTCTTGCCTTCGAGCTGTTTTGCGACGAAGGTTTGCATGTCGCGGTCGATGGTTACACGAACGTCCTTTTGTTCGTCCT
>JBJMGN010000424.1:0-6141 GCA_045807885.1 Pyrinomonadaceae bacterium
TTTCTACTCTTCACATTTGGAGATCCTTTGATGAACGGCCTGACGGGAATGGAGAAGTTCTCACATCTCGAGGACAAGATTTACTTGACTATTGAGTTCGCGAAAAAGATGCGCGAAGAGAACGAGCATATTGAAAAGGAAGTTTCCGCTTTAAGGCGTACCGTTCACGATCTCGAAGAAGAGAAATCCCGTCTCTCCGCTCGGGTTGAATCGCTTCTCTCGGAACGAGATGCGATACAGCTGAAGGTCGAAGCGATGCTCGATGCAATGACGATCATCGATGCAGAGGTTGCCGAAGCCGTGGGAAGATAGGTGGCAATGCTGGAAACAGATCAAAAATCGGATTCTGGCGAACAGCTCGTGCAGGTTGAGATCTATAACCAGACCTACAGCATTCGCTCAGACGGTGACAACGGTTACATCCTCGGCCTAGCGGATTATGTTGACCGAAAGATGCGCGAGATCGCCTCTGGAACGATGACCGTCGATTCGCTCAAAGTCGCTATTCTCGCCTCCCTGCATATAGCCGACGAACTCCATCGAATAAACTCCAACCATGCGCAATCCGACGCCCAGCTTGCATCCCGAAGCGCCGAATGTACGGAACTCCTCGATCGCGTGCTGAAACATCGTGATGTCGCCCCCCAGGAATTCGAACGGGAACAATAATTCATCGACAATTTGTGTTCTAAGACAAACGGCTGCGGGCGTTGTTTTTGTTTTCGAGTAAATCGATGTGGTATATTATGCGTCGCGAGAGATTTTTACTGCGTGGTTCGTCACCGGACGCACCAAAAATTGAGCCAACACTTGAATTACGGGAGGCTAATGCCAGGTTTAGTGCAGTTTTCATACGTGAAGATCTGCCGGAGGGCCTGGCTCTGATGTTTCCGCGGAAACAGAAAGCCGCCCACCTGATCATACAGGTTCAATTCAAGCATCCGGAACGGCCACGCGGTTAACTTTCGCATTACACTTGCCGAACAGTCTGGTAGGTCTTTTTCAACGATCGTTTTTCGCAAGAGGTGCAAATGGCGCAGATCGAAGGAAATCCAACATATATTCCCGCCACCGAATTCAAACCAAAGATCGAACGTTGTCTAAGTCTTTTATCAAAAAAGGCAGGTCAATACAGCACCTGGTTCAACTCTTACAATTTGAAGATTCGTGCTGCCGCGAAAAGCGGTGCCAATTTTGAGGATGACGCGATCGATATTGGCCGCGCGACTTTTGACGCGTCCGACACGTGGCTCGCAAGCGTTATAATTCACGAGTCGATACATTTCTGGCAGTACAGGTCCGGGAAATATAAAGCCGGAACAGTAGCGGAACTGGAAGCGAATAGGTATCAATTAGGTGTACTTCAGCTTGTTAACGCACCGGCAAACGAAATTAGCCACATGCAGAGCCAGACCGGGAACCACGCCGACCTCAATAACGACGGCGTCTACGACGAAAAAGATTACGAAAAAAGAAATTACTGAGAGGTCTCTTTTAGGTTGATTTCCGGGCTTTGCATTTCCGATTGCAGCTCTTCGACCGTTTCCTGATGTAATCTTGCGGCTTCCAGGGCGATCGGAAGTTCGGACGTGCGTGCGGAAAGTTTCTTCAGCGCAAGTTCAGAATCTGCCAAACCTCCGCCTCGCATCGCGGCCGCTTCTATCATTTGCAGCCGCGCTTCCGCTTCGACAAGCATTTCCTTTGCATCATTGTTGATCCCGGATATCTTTTGAATGTCGGTCCTTATTTGTTCCTGAAATTCTGGGCGCCGTTGGGAATTTAAGGACCCCAAGCGCGTCTGACGCTTTTGCATCGCGTTTAGCTCTTTTCGCGAAGATTTTACGATCCTCGTCGCGGTCAGGCGTGATGCCAGGGTCTCCCGATATGCGTCTGCAAGAAGCTCATCTTGCGCGGAAATAGAGCGAAGGGCTCGTTTCTCGGCCGGCCGAAGCTCGCGGGTGAACCACTCGATCTCTTCTGCTTTGATCCCGTCGGCGGCCATTCTCTCTCTGGTTTCTTCCTTCCACCGCGAATATCGGTATCCGAAAAATCCGGTTAGCGCGAGACTCGCTAAAAATGCGACCAATGTTACTACCAGGCCGAGAAACAAAAAAGTCGCAGCGACGGGCGGCGAACCAGCTAGAAAAAGGACGGAAAATAGCGTGATTATTGCGGGAATACCGGTGAGAATCGGGGTGGTTGTCCAGGCAGCAATTTTCAAATTACGCCCGCGTTTCAGTTCCCTCGGCGTAATGTCGTATTTGGACACAGATTCATTCATTCCCGTCGGACTAACTTTACAAACTGCGCAAACTTAATTCAAACTTACCGCATCAGATAGAGAATAAAAGGTTTTCCAGTTTCAAGATCAAATCTCCGAAGTTCACGACGAATACAATGAGGGATCGTTTTAGAATTCTGCCGATCATTTTGGCGGTATTGGTCTGCGTGTCTTCTGGTTCCGTTGTCGCACAGCCGGAGCCGGATAAACGAAAGGTCAGAACGGTTTCGATCCCGATCTCGATCTTTACAAAAACCGAGATAGAACAAGGGCAAACCGAAGAATTGCTGCAGGTTGACCGGCTGATCGTCAAGGAAAACAATCAGGAGCAAACGATCCTTTCTATACGCAGCCGCTCAGATGTTCCAATGTCATTGGCGATCCTCGTTCAGGATGATCTAGCCTCGGATTTCAATTTACAGTTAAAGGACATCAAGCGGTTCGTAGAAAGCTTGCCGCGCGGTACACGCGTTATGGTTGCCTATTTGCGCGGCGGATCTCTGGATATTCGCCAGAAGTTTACCGAGGACCTGACGCGCGCTGCACAGTCGTTTCGAATTGTTACATCAGATCCGTCAGCAGCCCCACGATCGCCCTACGACGGCGTTTTGGATACACTCAAGCGATTTGATGCATTGCCGACGGGGCGACGAGCAATTCTCATGATCTCCGATGGACTTGACCTTACGAATGGCGTTCTTGGATCCTCGCCCGGACAAAATACTACGGTTCGGGCTGCCATCCAGAGCGCTCAGCGACGAAGCGTAGCGGTTTTTGCGATCTTTGGAAATACGACGACAGATACCGGCAGTTCGATCGCTTCGCTCAACGGGCAGGGATCGCTGCAGGCTATTGCGGACGAAACCGGCGGCCGCGCGTTTATTCAAGGCACACGAACGCCTATCAACTTCGAACCTATTCTCAAGCAATTAAATCTCTTGATCGGACGTCAATTCCTGCTTTCCTATCTTTCGCCGAACATGAAAAGGGGATATTACAAGGTTGAGGTAACAAGTACGAGCCCAGAAGTAAAGATCGAACATCCAAAGGGCTACTTTTACAGGTGAGTGTTAATTAACACGCCTCCGACAGATCGGACAGATCGCCACATCTTCCTTCATCAGCAAGCCGATCCAAAAAAAGATCAGCGTAAAAACTAGAAGCAGTGTGAATGTGATCCACCCTGCCGGGGAAATGCGCCTTTCGACCACCGGAAGGAAATTGGTTCCGCAGCTTGGGCATCGATATTGGCCGCTATAATCTTGCGGGCCGTTATACGGCATTGCAGCAGGAGTATAAAACTGCTGCGGCATCATTTGCTGGTTCGGGGTTAGTACTTGGTCAGCGGTTTGCCCTGCCCTTGCTTCGGCGTGTGTTTGAAACTCGTCCGTTTTCCAGGCGTATGGACGCGGCTGCCGATATTCTTCTTTCACCGCCTGCCGTGCAACAATATACGTCCCGCAAAACCGGCAGAACTGGCTCTCTGGAGCATTACCTTTTCCGCAATTTTGACAGAGGACCATAGGGATCTCAGGCGCTCGGCGCCACCGACTTTTCAAACGAATATTACTGTACAAAGTTTCGGAAAGAAAGCTAGAAGCGCACGCGGTCGCCGGTTTTTATAGCTGTGTAAACTGATTCTACGAGTTCGACCGACCTGTAGCCGTCGTCGGCGTTCACCGGCGGTTTCGTACCCTGCAGTATCGAATCAAGAAAAGCTCGATCCTCCTGCACATACCCCCATTTCTCTTCCTTTTCAAACATATGAAACGAGATCGTTTCGAAATTTGCGTCAGTGCCTCGTGAATCGTGAACCCGTTCCATTTCCTCGGTCATTATCGTGCGGTGATGGCAAAATGCTTCGATTCGCTCAAATGGAAAGTGCCAGCTTGCATCGGAAGAAGACGCGAATGTGCAGTGAAATCCGTCAGCAAATTTGAATATGATCGAAAACTCGTCAAGCTCGGGGTACTCGTGCTGCGATCCATATGCATTCAACTCAACGATCTCGCCGAACTGAAAACGCATCATGTCGAAAAGGTGGATCGTCGTCTCGTAAAGAAACCCGCCCGTCACGTTCACGTCACCTGTCCACTCCGGGTTCAGCAACTCGCCGCGGTTCATCTTAATGTGGGCTGAATGTACCTTGTCCTCTTTCAGGAGCTCGCGAAGCTTCTGATATACCGGCGCAAATCGGCGATTGAATCCTACCTGAAATACCCCTTTTCCGGCGTTCGCTGCATCCCGTAATTCTTTCGCGTCGGCGATGCCGATCGTAAACGGCTTTTCGCAAAAAACGTGCTTACCTTCCGCGATCGAATGAAGGGCGATCTCTTTGTGAGTTCTATTCGGAGCGCAAACGAGCACAGCATCGCAATGCTCCATAAGCTCTTCGCGAGTGTTACAGGCGCGCGCGCCGAATGCCTTTGCAGCCGATGCGGTACGCTCCGGGATAATGTCAAACACGGCTGCGATCTCCGCTCGCTCGTCGCGCGAATGAATTCTTCCGTGCACGTTGCCAATGTAGCCGGCACCAACGATGCCGATCCTAACTTTATCCATTTACCAACTTCCACCCGCAGCGTATTGCCCGAGTCCCAATACCTTTTCCGTGGCGTCCTTTGCTTGTTTTGCAACCTCAAACGGATCCTGCTCCCAATATTCCGGTCGAAAGATCTCGACGCTCGCAGGTCCGTCGTAACCGATCTTGTCGAGTATCGCCTTCATTTCAGCTATCGGAAGGATTCCTTCACCCGGATATAACCGCTTCGAATCGTTAAGTTGATCCTTCGGCAGATCTTCCGCGTCGTTTATGTGAAAGATGAAAAGCTTTTTCGGATCTAGATTTTCCAGCGCATCATAGGTCGAGCCGCCCGTATAAAAATGATAGGTGTCGATAACGTTTCCGACGCTTTCGCGGCCTACGAGGTCGACGATCTTACTTCCCAAGTCGAGGGTCTGGACCGAGTTTCCCGCTTCACCGAGAAACTCGAAACCGATCTTGATCCCGAACGGTTCAGCAATGTCTGCGAGTTCATTTAAAACCTGAACCGATTCCTCGATCGTTTCCTGGTCCGTCTTTGGTCCTTGCCGAAGCGCGCCTGGAACTGAAAGTACGTAGGGACAGCCTATCGCCGCTGATATTTCACTTAATTTCGCGCATTCTTCCTTGATCGCAGCATGATCTTCATCCGATCTCCACGTTATATGCTCGAGCGTATTTATGGACAAAACGCCGATCGCGTTCTCATCGAGTAACGCTTTCAGTTCGGTGACCGAATGCGTTTCCAAATAATCGTAAAGCTTGGTCGACCTGAGTTCGATAAGGTCATAATCAGCTGAGGCAGCGGCTCGGATATCTGTTTCGAGGTCGGCGGTCATCGTAGTCGCGCCATTAAATGCAAGTTTCATATGGAAGTTTTGGTAAATAAACCAAAAGTCTAGCATGCAACGGGTTCGCCTGCATTCACGGCCAAATAACAACAAAGCAACCAAGAAAATTGCGGCGGCCTCTAACTATCGGTTATTCTTTATCCAGCACACCTTAGCTTTCCCTTCGTTTTATGAATCACCTTCTTGCATTCTCGATCCTTTTGTTCGCTGTCAGTGTTCCGGCGTTCTGCCAGAAAGCAGACTCTGCACTTCGACGTGTTCGTGACCAGGAAGTTTTCAGCCGCGGGACCGACATCCCGACGCTTTCCGCCGCCGAACATCTCTCCAGGGCGGAAACATATGCATCGAATCGTTTGTTTCCAGAGGCGCGCGCACATTGGATGAAGGTTCTTGAGAATTTTCCGAATGATCCCGGCATTCCGAAGGCCGAATTCGGCATCGCCCGGTCGTTCATGTGGGAGCGCCAA
>JBJMGN010000425.1:0-10408 GCA_045807885.1 Pyrinomonadaceae bacterium
GCGACAAGCGGGACATTTTTCTCGCATGAATGCGTTGATCGCCTGACCGATCTGTTCGGGAGTCACTTGTACAATCGACAGTCTATCCAAACAGCGTTTCGTTGTCTGTGTATTTATTTACTACGAAACGGCAGCGGACCGCGACTGCCGAATCGAAGTTTGATAGTGTATATTCGGAGCGAGAGATACGCAGCTGTGAGCGAGAATTTACCTGACGAGCTGACGGAGAAGGAAGAGCGAGAACGAGGGGTCGAGTTTGACCGCAAGTGGGATGAGGCGATCGAACGATTCGAGAACTGGTCACAAGGGAATACTGCGTTTCGCGAATTTTTCGACAAATTCAGCGCCGAGCAGAAAGACGCAATGCGAGAAAGATGGGTCCGTCGAAAACGGAAAACGAAACGCAAAACCGACACCGCAAGCGACTAGATCTCCTGCTCATCATTTTACTTTTTTTGAGCCTGATAACGTTGATCGACGCACCCGACGGCTTATTGATTCCCAACATTTGAAATGCGGTTTTTGTGGCGACGATGAATTTTCTGCTTATGCTTCCATTGATGCCAGCGCCAACGGATACTCAGCGGCTCGGCCGTATAGTGGGTCCCAAATGCCACAGCTAACCGAAGTCGTATATATTGAAACAGAAAAGTAGCCATACTTGTTCAAAATTTGCGGGTATTACTACGGGGCACTGAAATCGGGGGATTTGAGCTCGAGTTTTCTTATATTAGCAGATTTACAATTGCCCAGAAAGGTTTGGAACAGCCGAAATGCCTCGAGTCAAGCGAGTTCGAATCGGTACCGAAGTCTCTGATCAATGGCCTTCCGAATAAGAGGAAATGGAATCACAAAAAGAACGTTTACATCGAGAGGCCATCGAGGCCTGCAAACACAGGGCCGAAGTCGTCGAAAAGGCGATCTCGAAACTTATCGCGTATATTGAAAAACATCCTGAAAATCCTGCATTTCTAACCACTACACAACGCCGGTTCGAGTTGATCTCGCCGCTGGTTAGCGCCCGCCAAGATCAGATACCTTAGTTTGTTTAACGATGGAAACAGCTTCGTTTTTTTAAATGAATTGCCTCCCTTTTGACTTTTAATGGACATCCCCTAATCAACGTCTATCCCACCAGAAGCATTTCGTTATTTTACTTAAATTGTAAGCTTTGTCTGCCGAATCCGGGTTGGCGTATTCCGGAGATTACTACAAATATGTAAGCTGTAAAGCAATTTATTACAAAAATGCACGATCTGGAAAACATTCCGATTGTGCGGCAGGCTCGCAAGCCTTGTGTCATATAAAGTTACACTGTTGTGCGGCCACGGCATTCTAATTGCAAAGCACGTCACGTCATAAATCTACTTATACTACTCAGGAGAATATGAGCGTAAAAAACGTTTTGCATTTCGCGTCCGATCAGGAAGCGAAATTTGTATCGGTTCGGTTTACGGACCTTGTTGGGGCCTGGCACCATCTTACATTTCCGATCTCGCAGCTTTCCGAAGATTCATTCGAAGACGGTTTCGGGTTCGACGCGTCCAGCCTTCGCGGCTGGGCGGCGATCAACGAATCTGACATGCTTTTGATCCCCGATCCATCGCGGTTTTGGATCGATCCGTTTACTGACGAGACGACGCTTTGCCTTATCGCAAACGTTATGGAGCCGATTACTAAGGACGGTTATCCGCTTGATCCGCGGTCGGTTGCGGTGCGTGCGGAAAGCTATCTAAAATTTACCGGGATCGCGGACACCGTAAATGTTGGGCCCGAGGCCGAATTCTTCGTCTTCGACGAGGCAACTTATCACAATGAACAATATTCAGCGGGCTTCACGGTCAATTCTGAAGAAGGTCATTGGAATTCCGGTCGGAAAGGCGGGGCCGAAAATCCTAATACCGGATACCATATTCGCCCGAAGGAAGGTTATGTCCCGGTCGCCCCAATGGATTCGCTCGTCGACCTTAGAAACACGATTTCGAGCACATTGGGCGAAGTCGGCATCGACGTTGAATGCCATCACCATGAGGTTGCTACTGCCGGGCAGTGCGAGATCGATTTCCGATTCTCCAATTTGCTCCATACTGCAGACAACCTGATGTTGTTCAAATATGTCGTAAAAAACACGGCTCATGCGTTCGGCAAAACTGCCACTTTTATGCCGAAACCGGTGTTCGGCGACAACGGTTCGGGCATGCACTGCCATCAGTCGCTCTGGAAAAACGGCGAACCGCTTTTTGCCGGCGATCAGTATGCTGGCCTCTCCGAAATGGCCAAGTTTTACATTGGTGGCTTGCTCAAACATGCGCCAGCACTGGTTGCGTTCGCTGCACCCACCACTAACAGCTATAAACGTCTGGTTCCGGGATTTGAAGCACCTGTGAATTTGGCATATTCCGCCCGCAACCGGTCAGCGGCTGTTCGAATCCCGATGTTTTCGCCGTCGCCGAAGGCGAAGCGCCTTGAATTTCGCCCGCCCGATCCAAGCTGCAACCCGTATATTACGTTTGCCGCTTTACTGATGGCCGGCCTTGACGGAATTCAAAACCGAATCGACCCAGGCGATCCGCTTGATAAGGATATTTATGATCTTCCGCCGGAAGAATTAGCAAATGTACCTTCACTCCCCGGGAGTTTGGACGAAGCTCTAACGGCTTTGGAAAACGATCATGAATTTCTGTTGAAAGGCGATGTTTTCTCGACACAGATGATCGAAAAATGGATCTCGTATAAACGGGAAAAGGAAATAACGCCGCTACGACTCCGTCCGCATCCGCTCGAGTTTTCGATGTATTACGACATTTAAAAGCTCGGTTTTTTGCCGCTAAACGGTCGATCTATTAACCTAGATCGACCGTTTTTTTTATCTGTATCCGCGGTACCTAGGACCTAAAACTTACTATCGTAATGCACAGTGTCAATTGATAATTGGTCCCATTTCTTTTTATTGATATCGAGCATTTCAAGGTAGGCTTCGCTTGCGATAGCTTCTGCCTTGTCGATAGTATTCTTGCGTGCAAGTCGAACCAGTCGTATTAAGAGGTAAATTTGTTTCTCTTGAGCCTTTGGAGGCTGATCATCTTTCGCAGCTTTGCGAAGTTGGGCTTGAAAGCGATCTTTGGAAATGGACGATAGCGAATGTCGGTAACGAAGAAGCGATGGCTGCTTATATCGCATCCGCGTTAGCCGACCAGCTAAACGGTGGTTCGCTTCCGTTCGTTACTCGAGATATTGCCAGTGATCGGATCATAGGCTCTACACGATTCGGGAACATTGACCGTGCGAACCGGAAGGCCGAGATCGGATGGACGTGGGTTGCGCCGAAGTGGCAGAGGACATACGTGAACACAGAGGCAAAGCTTTTGATGCTGACCCATGCGTTCGATGGCTGGCACTGCATTCGTGTTGAGTTCAAAACCGACTCTATGAACATGAGATCGCGCGATGCGATCACACGCCTGGGCGCAAAAGAAGAAGGGATCCTTCGAAATCATATGATTACCGAATCCGGAAGGTTTCGTGACAGCATCTATTTCAGTATTATTGAAAGCGAATGGAATGCGATAAAAACGAATTTGCTGGAAAAGTTGGCAAAAAGCTCGTGATAGCCAGGCTTACTGTATTGTTTTCTTTGGTGTCGGCATTTGTCTTAGTTGGTTGCGGCTCCGCAGAAGTGGCTGAAAACGCCCCAAAAAATGCCGGGCGTAATGCTAACGCTGTTCCGCAATCGTATACGAACAATAACGGCGCAGTTAATTCGGAAGCCGAAATACTCGCGAATGCCAATGTCGATACAGCGGCCAATCGGCTCAGGAACAGGGTCGAAGAAATGCGCGCGGCCGCCGCGAATAATGTAACAACTAAGCCGGTCCCAACGAACGCCCGGCCAGCGGCGGAAGATTCGACAATAACGACACAACTAACTGATGTAGCTCGTGAGACGAGGGTATGGAAAAAGCATCCGCTCCTGGCGAAGGTCGAAAAGATCTATGACGGCAAAGGTGCGTCGATCAAAGTCTATCTAAAGGACGGGCGAGTGATCGATCTTCCCGGCACAGCGATCGCGCAGCTCGACCAGGTTGCTTCTGCAACTGTCCTCACGCTTGCGGGAGTGACTCCGCCAAATACACAGGCTCGGTCTAAGCAGAATAAGAGTGAAAAATGAACTGATGGACAAATACACGATAATCTGTCCGTGCTGCGAAGCGAGTCTCACCATCGACTCGCAGACCGGAGCCCTGCTCGCACACGAGGAGAAAAAGAAGGTCCTGGGTTCGTTTGAGGACCTCAAAGGCGATCTGGCGAAACAGAAAGAAACTCGCGAGCAGATCTTCGCGCAAGAGATGTCTTCAATGAAGGACCGCGAGCGGCTGCTTGAAGAAAAATTCCAGGAAGCATTGAAACGCGCCGACAAAGATTCCGACAAGCCGTTTAGAAATCCGCTCGATATGGAATAGAGTCCTTTTATCTTGATGCCCGCACCGACATCCGAATCGAAACTGCGTCCGAGCGAGCGGATTATCGTCGCTTTAGACGTTGAAACGGCCGATAATGCTCAGAGAATAGTCGATGAGCTGGGCGATTCGGTCGGTGGATTCAAGATCGGCCTTCAGCTTTTCACCTCAGCCGGTCCCGAATTGGTGAGGAAGCTTGCTGGGAAAGGCCACCGTGTTTTTCTTGATCTCAAATTTCATGATATTCCAAACACGGTCGCGAAGGCATCTGTAGAGGCTGCCCGGCTCGGGGCATGGATGTTCAATGTTCACGCGTCCGGCGGCGGCGAAATGATGAAGCGTACAGCTAACAAGGTCGGTGAGGTTTGCGAACGTGAATCGCTCACCCCGCCCAAGATAATAGCTGTAACTGTACTTACGAGTTCGGATAACAACCTGCTTGCTGAAACCGGCATCGAAGGCGATGTAGAAAATCAAGTTGTGAAACTTGCACAACTTACGGCAAAATATGGATTGGACGGCGTTGTTGCTTCCGCACTCGAGGCGGCGACCATCAAAGCAAACGTTCCGCAGCCGTTTTTAGTCGTAACTCCGGGAATCCGGCCGGCGTCTGCAACAAATGACGACCAGAAGCGTGTAACGACTGCGGAAGAAGCGGTATTGAATGGAGCTGACTATCTTGTTATTGGCCGGCCGATAACTCAGGCAGCAAACAAGCGCGAGGCCGCATTGGCCATCGCAAACCAGATTCCCGAGATTTCAGATCGATCCCCGGTTTAAAGCTTGCGAAGACCTCTCATTATTCTTTTAATTCTGGCTGCTTTTACGACCGCCGGTTGGTGGGCGGGTTTGAGCATTGACCGTGATGTTTCCGCGCAAACCGAGGCTGCCGGAGGATTTCGGATCGGTGAACGGCTGACGTATTCGATCGCATTCGACAAGTTTCCCAATGTCGCATATGCGGAAACATATGTCGTTTCAAAAGGGAAGTTTAACGGCAAAGAAGCGATCGAGATACAGTCCAAATTCAAGACACTCAATTTCGTAACTATCGGCGTGGTGCTTCTCGACACGCATAGAACAACGCTGGTTTCTCCGTCCGATGGCAGCACGCTTTTCGTTAAGAACATCGACAAAAGCACAGGCAGCCCGATCGACACCTCAACAAACTTTGGCGAACGAGCGCCGGGCAGTTTTGATCTTAGTTCGATAATTTACAAGATCCGCTCGACGAACGGCGGGGGTTCGTTCACTATGTTTGAGAACGAAAAGATGTACAGCGTCTCGTTCCAAACCGTCGGAACCGAAACCGTGAAGTCAGATGCCGGCGATTTTCCTTCGAACATAATCGAAGTAAAAAGCGATTATTTGAACGAGTACGGTTTCCTTGGGTTGCGTATCAGCATTTCGACTGAAGATTCGAATATTCCCGTTCAATTTCGACTGAAAGGCCCCAGAGGCGAGTTGCGGGCGACGATAGCGAGTATTCAGCTCGACCCACAGGAGCCGACACCCACGCCGACTTCGAGCGTTGTCAAATCGCCGAAACAGACGCCAAAACCGACGGTGACCCCGCCTGCATACATTGATAACCAGCCGTTGGACGGGTTGCCGTTTGCCCTCGGCGAAAACCTGACTTACCTCGTTAGATCAGGTGGCCGACAACTTGGAACCGTGGTGCTTTCCGCGAAAGAGCGGCGGCTAATAAACGAACGCGACAGTCTCGTGTTAAGCGCTTTTGTAACCAACGGAAACGGTGAGCTTTTTCGCTCAGGCAACGAAATTCGAACGATCGTCAATCCAGAAACTCTGTCCCCATACGACCTTTCGATCAGATTTGACGGACCGCTTTCCTTCATCAATCAGTCCGTCAGATTCGATCCCGTCGCCAGCAAAGTGATCCTGCCTAATAATCAAAAGATCGACGTTCCTATCGGCACTCAGAACATCCTTTCGCTTTTATACGCCATCAGGCTGTTCAACCTGACGCCAAGTAAGGATACGACGAATCCTGTCAACGATACGCGCGTTGCGGTTTATTGGCAGGGAAAAGCAAGCATATTTACACTGCGACCCGCAGCTCCCGGAACGTTATCGATCGGCGATACTAAAATTCCTGCACAGCTGGTCTCAGTCGGGACGGGAAGTCCGCAGCTCGACCCGTTGCAAATAAAAGTTTGGCTTAGTACCGACGAACACCGGGTTCCTTTAAGATTGGCGATCGGCACCTATCAACTGGATCTGCAGATCGCGAATAATCAGGGCCAGCCTTGATATTTGCTTTTTTTTCGTGTCTAATTGAAATTGAAATCGGTTTTCAATTAGGGCTGAGCTAGTCACCCGATGAAGCACCCGGAATCGCAATAGATTATGACACTCAGAGAATTACCTGCAGGCTTGACTGCGAAAGTTAAGACCGTTCATGGTGAAGGCGCCGTGCCTAAGCGGTTAATGGAAATGGGCGTGATACCCGGTACGGAAATTCAGATGGTCAAGTCCGCTCCTTTCGGCGACCCAATTCAGATACGCGTTCTTGGATACAGCCTTGCTCTCCGAAAGAATGAAGCGGCATCGGTCGAGATCGTCACCGACTGATCATTCTTGCTTTCGGATATGGATCCCGCCTCACTTACAATCGCGCTCGCCGGGAACCCAAATGCCGGCAAAACGACACTCTTCAACGCCCTCACCGGACTCAAGCAAAAAGTAGCGAATTATCCCGGCGTGACCGTCGAGCGCAAGATCGGCGTTTGGGATGTTAATGGCAATTCAGCACGGCTTATCGATCTCCCGGGCCTGTATAGCCTCGACACAACTTCGATCGACGAAAAGATCGCGGGTGATGTGCTTTTGGGAAACGTGGAAGGCGTCGCGCGGCCGGATGTCGTTGTCGCGGTCGTTGATGCCACTAATCTCGAACGCAATCTTTATCTCGTCACGCAGATCCTTGAGTACGGCATTCCAGTCGTCATTGCATTGACGATGATCGATGTTTTCGAAAAGCAAAAGCATGAGATCGATATCGCGAAGCTGACGAAAAGGCTGGGTGTGCGGGTGGTCGCGATCGATGCCAAAACCGGCCGCGGGGTTGACGAACTTGAACGAGAAGTTTTGGCCGCAAAAGGCAGCTCGCCGAATTTAAAATTCGAATTCGAAAGCGATGCTGCCGATGATTCAAATTCAAAGATCTTTTCGCGGTACAAATTCATTTCCGACGCGATCCAGGATTCGGTGCGGCACAACGACCGCGACGCGCATCGCGTTTCAGATAAGATCGATCGTGTTCTTACCCACAAATTCTTCGGCCTCGTAATTCTGGTCGCGGTCCTATTGCTAATTTTTCAAACGATCTTCACTTGGGCGACCGTACCAATGGACCTTTTGGAATCAGGTTTTGGATCGCTGGGTGACCTGGTTCGATCAGCAATGCCGGAAGGAATCCTTGCAGATCTCCTCGTCGACGGCATCATCGCTGGGGTCGGCGGCGTGCTGGTTTTTCTGCCGCAGATCCTGTTACTTTTTCTGTTCATCTCACTTTTAGAGGATTCTGGATACATGGCTCGTGCGGCCTTTCTCATGGACCGCCTTATGAGCCGAGTGGGGCTGCACGGCAAGGCGTTCCTGCCGCTTATCAGCAGTTTCGCCTGTGCAATTCCGGGAATAATGGCGACGCGCACTATCGAAAATCAGCGCGACCGCTTTGCGACGATAATGATCGCGCCGTTTATGAGCTGTTCGGCCCGGCTGCCGGTTTACACCCTGATGATCGCCGCATTTTTTGCGGGGCAAACCGTTCTCGGGTTTATCTCGCTCGGTGCGGTATTGATGCTCGCAATGTATGCTCTCGGGATCTTGGTAGCGGTGATCGTCGGGTCAATTCTGAAGCGAACCGTGCTCAAAGCACCCCCTCCTCCTTTCATTATGGAATTGCCACCCTATCGGATGCCGAATTTCCGAACGGTGTTCACGAATATGCTTGAGCGTTCATGGCTCTTCGTAAAACGTGCCGGGACGGTGATACTCGCGATCTCGATAATTCTTTGGGCGCTTTTGTATTTCCCGCGATCAGATAGTAAGAGTGA
Organism: Pyrinomonadaceae bacterium; assembly: GCA_045807885.1. Classification (GTDB taxonomy): domain Bacteria; phylum Acidobacteriota; class Blastocatellia; order Pyrinomonadales; family Pyrinomonadaceae; genus OLB17. Next base: position 8,540 of record JBJMGN010000425.1, read on the forward strand.
CGTGTTAACGCGTTCACAGAACGAAACAATGGACGTCGTCATTTCCGAAGAGAGTGAGCATCTGCGCAACAGCTTCGCAGGGAGACTCGGACATGTCATCGAGCCGGTTATCGCACCGCTCGGCTTTGACTGGAAGATCGGGGTTGCGCTCATTGCGAGTTTTGCGGCGCGCGAAGTTCTGGTTTCGACTTTGAGCATCATTTACAATGTCGGAAAGGACGCAAACGAAGAATCGCCATCGCTCGTTTCGGCGTTGCATAACGAGAAAAAAGCCGATGGGACCCCGGTGTGGACGCCCCTTACAGCTTTGACGCTAATGGTATTCTTCGTGCTTGCGATGCAGTGTATGTCCACCGTCGCGGTGGTCCGGCGCGAAACGAATTCGTGGCGATGGCCAATATTTATGGTCGTTTACATGTCGGGCCTTGCGTATCTGGCGGCATTTCTTACATACCAGGGCGGTAAGGCCCTGGGCATAGGACTCTTTTGATGGATCTTCAACTGGTTATTGTGGGTGCGATAATTCTAACGGCGATCGGATTCGCAGTGGCTGCTTTCGTACGCAAAACCAGGTCATTCTCAACAAAAACTCATTGCGGATCGGACTGCGGTTGCAACGGAACTAAAGACAAACTAACCTCTTCGAAGGTTTGAACCACAATAGTAAATTCCTGACCGAAGGCGTGCGTTCGATGTTTCTTTCGACGCTCGCCTTTGCGTTTGCGAATATTTTGGTTAAACAGGTCGGGCACATCCCGGCGATGGAGATCGTTTTCTTCCGCTGCGTTATTGCCTCTTCGATCTGCCTTATCGGTTTGAAGCGTGCCCGTGCGGATTGGGTCGGGACGAATCATTCACTCTTGCTGCTGCGCGGGATATTTGGCACGACCGCATTGTTCCTCTTTTTCACGACGGTTCAGGGAATTCCGCTTGCGACCGCGATGACGATCCAGTACGTCTCGCCGATCTTTACGACCGTTATCGCGATCTTCGTACTAAATGAAAGGGTCCACGGCCTCCAGTGGATCTTTTATGCAATAGCATTTTCTGGGGTGCTGCTTATTGAACGGTTCGATTCGCGCGTGTCGCCGTTTTATCTAGCGATCGGATTAATATCGGCACTTTGTTCGGGGATGGCGTACAACCTGGTCCGCTCAATGAAGGGAAAGGAACACCCACTTACCGTGGTCCTGCATTTTCAGCTTGTTGGCGTTGTCGCGGGTTTAGTCAGCTTGTTTTTCAGTTGGACGACTCCAAGCGGATGGGACTGGTTTTATTTGATCCTAATCGGAGCATTCTCGCAGCTGGGACAGATCTTTCTGACGAACGCTTTGCAGAAAGAGCGCGTGGCGGGAGTTGCGATCATCAATTACACGGGACTGATCTACGGGCTTCTAGCCGGGTCGTTAATTTTTGGCGAAGCACAGGGAACCGAATCCCTCGCCGGAATGCTATTGGTCGTTTTCGGAGTTTTGTTGAGCGTGGTATACAGTAACCGCAAACAAGAGATCGAAAAGATCGAAGCCACAGCTGGGTAGATTGATTTCAGCTTCGAAAAATTGCCACTGGCTTTAGCTAGTGACAACTTATGGTTGCAATGGGTTTGTGCCATCTTATGAAAGCTGCAGTCTTAACAATTAGCGATACTCGTGATGCAGATGAGGACCCTTCGGGCGACCTGCTTGTTGGCTTACTCACAGAATTCGGTTCGGAGGTCGTAGGAAAGGCCATTACCACAGATGACAAAGACGGCATCGAGGCAAAACTAGTCGAAATTTGCGATAGCAGGTCGATCGATCTTGTGATTACGACTGGCGGCACGGGCTTCGGGCCGCGAGATAATACGCCTGAAGCGACGTTAAAAGTGAT
>JBJMGN010000426.1:0-7271 GCA_045807885.1 Pyrinomonadaceae bacterium
TACGGTGAGAGCGATCTCAGACTTCTGGCTATATAGGCTCGGGGCCGCGGCGAGGACTATTAGAATGATCAGTGAGCGAATATTTCCCATCACTTACAATCCGCTCCTTACAATGTCGTGAATTCTAAGCAAACCTACACACTTTCCATTACTCTCCACCACCGGCAAAACCGATATCTGAAAAGGCCTGTTTTCCATCAATTGAAGTGCTTCGTATGCCAGCATTTCCGGAAATACTGTTGTCGGCGAACGCGTCATCATCGTTTCTGCAGTAAGCGAGTCAAAGTTACTGGATTCGGTCCTTTCGATAGTTCTCCGCAAGTCGCCGTCGGTTACGATTCCGACCAGCTTTGTTTCGTTGTCGACCACGTTCACCGCGCCGAGTGTGGCCCGCGAAATTGCCTTTACGACATTCAGCCAACCATCATTCAGCAATACGTTCGGACTCTCGTGCATGAGATCTTTAACTTTGATCGTCAATCGCTTCCCGAGGCGCCCAGCCGGATGATTTGCCGCAAAATCTTCGGCAGTCAATCCTCGGGATTCCATCACTGCCATTGCAAGAGCGTCACCGATAGCGAGGGCAACCGTAGTCGACGCAGTTGGGGCAAGGTTCAAAGGACAGGCTTCCTGGTCCACTGAGGCCTCGAGATAAACGTCAGCCTTTTTAGCGAGTGTTGATTCTATATTTCCGAGGATCGCGATCATCGAGACATTTCTGGACTGCAAAGCTGGCAATATGGATACGAGTTCATCTGTCTCTCCTGAGTTGCTCAAAGCGATCACAAGATCTCCGCTGGAGATAACACCGAGACTTCCGTGCATTGCGTCCGAAGGGTGAATGCAGATCGCAACCGTTCCGGTCGAAGTCATTGTTTGCGCGATCTTTTGGGCAATAACGCCAGATTTTCCGACGCCCATTACTACGATCTTGCCCTTGCAATTGATGATCATCTCGATGGCACGTTCGATCTGATCGGGCTCTAATCGATCGGCGGCGCGCACGATCGCCTCGGCCTCAAGCCGCAGCAGGCCCTTTACTTTTTCGCTGAGCGAACCGGTGATGGTCTGTGAACTTTGCACTTTTAATTACTGACCTTGTTGCGGGATTGGGAGGAACATATCTGCGGCGATTCGCCATTTGCCGTCACGAAGTTTCCAGACTTGAATAAAGTTGCCGCGTTCAATTTCCTTACCGGCATCCCCCGTGATCGAGTAGAGATTGTTGACCCAGGCCAGATCGCCTGCTTCGATAAATGTTTTTCTTTTGGAAAACTTGATCTTAGGATTTGCAGACTCTAAAAATCCGACTGCAGCCGCTTTCCCTACAAGAGGAACGTTTCCTTCACGCAAAAGAAAAGCATCCTCGGCTAGAAACATTTTGTAGGCCTTAACGGCGCCCTGGGTCTCAACCATTGTGAAGAACGGCACTGAATGGTCGCCGGCGGAATTCAGCAATTTTGAATTCCCCTTTGCCTCGGGTGACTTCCATTCGGTCGGCATCGATGCAGGCTTGCCGTGATTTATCCCGGCGTCCAAAACCGCGCGGTACTCTCCGCTCGGCTGCCGCGACCAGATCGATAAATAATGGCTGAAGTACTGTGTCGTGTCGTCCTTTCCTTTTGGCTTATAAATCCCATTTCCGACGCTGTACGCAAGTGCGCCGTTCGATGAGACCTCGATCCAAATGGGATTCCATGTCAGCGACGCGGGCGACTTCGGACGCTTTGACCACGACTCGCGGCCATTCTGCGCATCGGGATTAAAAATGATCCCATCAGGTGTGAGATATTCAATGAACCCAGCATTGATCCCCTTCTCGGCAACTGCCTTTTCAAACTCGCGTTCGGTATCGTAGATCTTCTGTGCCGATCCCTGGCCGAAACAACAATTCACAAAAAACAATGCTGTTAGTAAAGCAACGAGAGCCTTCATTGGAATGGATTCTAGCACAGTGACAAGCAAGCTAAGTATGTCTTTCAGCCAACTGTTTGATGAGGGAAATCCTTTACAATTACGACAATGCGACGCGACAGTTTGGTCACATTGACGTCTCGCGGCCTTTTTTGCGAAATTGGAAATTTTTATGTCGATCCATGGAAGCCCGTTTCCAGCGCGATACTCACGCATTCGCATTCCGACCACGCATATCGGGGGAACGGTGGTTATCTTGTAGCCGACGAGGGCCTCGAGCTCGCGCAGATTCGCTTAGATCCTGATGCGAAGATCGAATCTCTTTCCTTTCACAAATCGATCGCGATCAACGGTGTAAAAGTGTCATTTCATCCGGCGGGTCATATCCTCGGCTCGGCACAGGTGCGACTCGAATATAAAGGCGAGGTATGGGTCGTCTCCGGAGATTATAAATTGACGCCCGACCCGACGTGCTCGCCATTCGAACCCGTGAAATGCAATTTCTTCATCACCGAAGCGACGTTCGGCCTGCCGATCTATCGTTGGCCGGATCCGAACGAAGTTTTTGCGGAAATCAATTCCTGGTGGCTGCGCAATCAGGAGCGGGGAAAGGCAAGTGTGATCTTCGCGTACTCGCTTGGGAAAGCTCAGCGTGTGCTTGCGGGCATCGATGATACCATCGGTCCGATTTTCACGCATGGTTCGGTCGAACGCATTACAAATGCATATCGAAATGCAGGCGTGAAAATGCCTAAAACAATTTATGCAGGAAATGTTGCAAATAAGAAAGAATTTGCCGGTGGCTTGATCGTGGCTCCGCCGTCCGCACAAGGCTCGACATGGCTTCGAAGATTCGGTCCGCATTCCACGGGTTTTTGCTCCGGGTGGATGATGGTTCGCGGTGCCAGAAGGCAACGCGCGATCGATCGTGGTTTTGTGTTAAGTGACCATGCGGACTGGCCTGAATTAAATACCGCGATCCGTGCGTCCGAAGCCGAAACCGTTTATGTAACCCACGGTTTCTCGCAAGAACTGGCCCGTTGGCTGAATGAAACCGGCATCAACGCCGTCACGCTGAAAACGCAGTTTGTCGGCGACGATTCTCCGGAATTGCTCGACGAGGAATCGGAAACCAAACTTCCCCCGAAATGGCGTATATAGTATGTGGCTTTTCACCGAACTTTACGTCACTCTTGACCAAACGAATAAGACCAACGAAAAGGTCGAGGCGATGAGGTTTTATTTCGAGCACGCGCCGTCGGCCGATGCTGCGTGGGCCCTCTATTTCCTTTCCGGCCGCAAACCTCGTCAGATCGTTCCATCGAAACTGCTTCGCGAATGGGCCCTCGAGCTTTCGGGCATCCCCGAATGGCTGTACGAGGAATCGCGCGACACTGTCGGAGACGGTGCTGAAACAATGGCCTTGCTCCTTCCCGATAATCACGTTACGGACGTTACGCCGCTGCATTTACTCGTCGAGCAGCAGCTTCTTCCCCTCCGTGGCCTCATCCCCGAAACCCAAAAAGAAGCTGTTACTTCAGCGTGGGAGCGAATGAACTATTCCCAACGGCTGGTATACAACAAGCTCATCTCTGGCGCATTTCGAGTAGGTGTCTCACAGCTTCTGGTAATTAGGGCACTCGCCCAGCTTTCGGAACTGCCGACAGACGTCATTGCCATGCGGCTCATGGGCGACTGGGAACCGACCGGTGACTTCTTCGCGAGACTGATTGATCCGGAACTCGAGACTGACGAAACTCCGATCGCCCGGCCTTATCCATTTCACCTGGCGCACCAGATCGATTTCGCTCCCAACGACCTGGGCGATCTTTCAGAATGGCAGGCCGAATGGAAATGGGACGGCATCCGCGCTCAGGTAATAAAACGTCAGGATGAGGTTTTCATCTGGTCGAGAGGTGAAGACCTGATGACCGAGCGTTTCCCGGAGATCGAGTCGGCAGCTCGCGAACTTCCAAACGGTACGGTGATTGATGGCGAGATCCTCCCGTGGATCGGTGATCAAGTTCTGCCATTCACAGAGCTTCAAAAACGTATTGGACGAAAGAATCTCTCAGCCAAGATCCTCAACGATGTCCCGGTCATTTTGCTCAGCTACGATCTGCTGGAATTCGATGGAAAAGACATTCGCGAATTCCAGTTCAAAGAACGCCGACAACTTTTGACCGAATTGGTCGAGTCGCTCAGCCCACAAGCAGAACAAACAATTCGTCTCGCGGAATCTATTGATGCTGTGCATTGGCAGCAGCTCGCCGAACGCCGCGAAGAAAGCCGCAACCTCGGTGTCGAAGGCTTTATGTTGAAACACAAAGCTTCGCCGTATCGCGTCGGCCGTCATCGCGGCTATTGGTGGAAATGGAAGATCGATCCGCTCACAGTTGATGCGGTTTTGATCTATGCACAAAAAGGTTCCGGTAAAAGATCAAATCTCTTCACTGATTACACGTTCGGCGTATGGAAAGGCGATGAGCTTGTACCGTTTGCAAAAGCATATTCGGGTCTCAACGATGTCGAGATTCGCAAGGTCGATCGCTTTGTCCGCGACAACACCATCGAGTCATTTGGACCCGTCCGAAGCGTAAAACCGGAACTGGTTTTCGAACTTGCATTCGAAGCTATCCAGCGTTCCCCACGACATAAATCCGGGGTCGCCGTTCGCTTCCCTCGAATCGCGCGCTGGCGGGACGACAAAAGGATAGAGGATGCCGACTCTCTCGAAACGGTTTACGAAATGCTCGACGCATATCAGATGGCGGCAAAATGAAGAACGACCCGCCTGTCAACGATCTCACCAGAATCGGGGCAAACCGGTATCCGCACATCAAGATCACAAATGAATCGTTTCCGCGCGCCTTGGCGACGCGACGCGTCGAAAATGACGGCGATGAGTATTTCGGCGCTTTTTTGCCGAAAACGGCGTGCAGAATCCTTATCGATTTTGTTAACCGAACTTTTCGCCTTCGTTCGTGCGACATCCCCATTGACGGAAATTTCCCGGTTCCTTGTACGCAGTACTTTCGACGACGCTGTATCGCTCCGTGCGTGAAAAGCATTTGCCCCCGGGACGAGTATTTACGGACCGTTGAGCTTGTCCGCCTATTCCTTTCCGATGACCGCGACAATCTAGCTAGTAACGTGAAATCGATCGTGGACGCGTTTTCAAAGCGGGAGGATTTCGAGGCTGCAGCGCGCTACCGCGACATGATGATCGCGGTCGATAAGTTTTGGAATGAACCGCGTAAGAATGCTTGGCTCAACAACGTGGTTGATACATTTGCCGTCGAAGAAACCGAGACAGAATTTACTATCTTCCTCGTGACACACCGTGGCCGAAAAGTTCTCGGTCGAAAGGTATTCATCGCAAAGCGCGTGGATTATCCCACCGCGGAGACCGCACTTTCATTTTTGATCGATACGTTTTATCAGTTTCATCTCCCGAAGGAAATTCGCGTCCCCACCCGCATGGGTGATCGCGCAATGCTCGAGGAGCGTCTGTCGCAGCGTTTTGGCCGGGTTACTAAAATTAGCTTGTCTTATCCTTCAAAGAAAGGGGTTAACGCATTTCGGGGTCTAAATTTGAGCCACGCCGAGCATTTACTAGACATATCAAAACCTACTGCAACAGCACAAACTATTTCGGCGGAGCTAATGAATTTGTTTGGACTCAATTTTATGCCGACCCTTGTCGAAGCTTTCGATGTAGCCCATATTTCGGGGACCGGTTTTGCCGCAGCTTCGGCTGTTTGGGACAACGGGGAATTTCTTTCTGCTGACTATAGGTTTCTGATTTCTGATGAGATCTCAGAACTGGCAGCTCTCGCCGATGCTGTTAAGCGCAGCTTCGATTCGACAGCGAAAACTAAGCGTTTGATTTTGATCGACGGGGGCAGAAATCAACTCAACAAGGTATTGAAAGCTGTACGGGATTTGAATCGCTCTCCAATAATTGCAGCCGTAAAACCAAAAGGCAAACATTCATCGATTGCAGCTTTTCTCACTGAATCAGGTGATTCAATTCAATTCGATGTCGATTCACCAACTCATGCGATGCTTCAACTCCTCCGTGATGAAGCACATGATCTCGCCAATCGCGTTCACAGGGACTATCGAGAAATGCTTCCCTTCTACGAGACTCGCGGTTTCGAGGAACCGTTAATAGTGCCGCTCCGATTCCAAGCTGAAAACAGTGGCGCCGAGGATCTTATCCCGATCAACTCAAAATAATTATTAAGTTGTCGAATTCACTACCCGCACGGGTGGCGACTGGTCAATTGATCTGGAATAAATTAACGCCCGTCATGTGGGTTTCAGAGAGGACGTTAGGAACAGACATTTGTATGCAGATATGAATTTCGATTATTTCAAAGTAAACGGCAATAAATATTTAAAGGAGTAAATTATCGTATGGCGACATTCACCATTCACGTAAAGTACAAAGGCGGTAAACGCGAGTCACTTGAAAAGGCGGTCACGTATCTCAAGACATATTTAGGCGATGTTGTAAAAAATCACAAGACATTCGATTCGGCCAATGCTGTTCTTGTGGAAGACGGGACAACACCGACGCTCCTGGATACCGATGTGATCGTTTATCTAGTCCGAAATCTCAGTAAAAGCGTTATCAGTGGCCAAAAAGGAAGCGTCGCGTTGGCCGAGGCTAACGACAAGGTCCTTGGCTTAACCGACTGTAACAAGAAGATCTGCGAGGTTTACGCCGACAGGTTGTACCAGGACAGTGCAAAGGAACTAGCCGGTGCGGTTTTTCATGAAGCCGCCCACGTAAAGGCGAATCTCGGTAACATTATGCATACGAGGAAGGATGGTTTCTTAAAAGACTCACCGGACTATAACGGAACGCCGACCGATGACAACAATAAGTACCTTGCCGGAGTTCTTGCTACTAAGGTGACCATGAACGCTAGCTACTGATCTCAACGAAAGTTGACACAAAAAATGGATAGTCATTTCAATTTGACTATCCATTTTTCATTTACCCACGTACGTTGCGGATCGTCATTCGACGCGTACAAAGTCCGTTCCAGTCCGTCCGAAGGTTTCCGGATGATACATCTCCTCCGCTTTCGCTGGCGGAACGACAAATTGTCCTGGTGTCGTCGCACGGGCGACGTAAGTGTAGTTGTACGCCCCTTCCCAGAGCAGTGATGAAAATGCTTCTGCCCGCTCGTCGCGGAAGTTCTGGTGCTCGAACCAATTCATTCGCCACCAATAATAATTATTGCCAAACGAACGGCTGCCCATCGTGCTCACAGGCGTGTTGCCGCCCGGATCGCCCGGTATCGATTCTGTAACCGCCAATTCTGGATTTAGAATTTCCAGCC
>JBJMGN010000427.1:0-5057 GCA_045807885.1 Pyrinomonadaceae bacterium
AAGTTCGCGGGACGAAACTTAATGTTATTGGTGTCCCGAACATTTATTTTGGTGGCGACGTCGCCGTCGCCGGGCTGCTGACTGGGCAGGATTATCTAAATATAAAAGACCGCATCGTCGGTGACTTTGCGGTCATTCCAAAACACACGATCAAATCCGACGAGCCGATCCTGCTCGACGGGATGAGCTTTGACGAGCTCAAGTCGAAATTTCCCGTGCCGATGTACGATCTTGACCTGAATGGCCTGATCGAATTCCTCAATTAGTTCGCCTGAAGTTGTAGACGATCACGCCCGTTACTTTCACGGGAACATCGTTCAATAAAGTCGGCCTGAATTTCGCGTTTCGGGCGGCCTGCTCGGCAACGAGCCGGAAGAATGGATGGCCGTCCGCAGCTTTCGCAGAGATGACATTTCCAACTTCGTCTATCGTCACTTGAACCTTCACAGCTCCCTCCAGACCGAGCATTACCGCGGGCTTCGGAAATGCGGGCTTGGGAAGTGAGATAGCATCACCGTTCAAAACCTTGCTGGTTCGCACGATCTTCGGCGTTTGCTTGATGACCGGCGGCGGAGCTGATTTGGAAGTCTCCAAATTGTCGCTTTCGTTGTCCGAGGTACCGGAGCTTGTTCCTGTGCCATCTCCACGTGGACGTCCATTGGGAGTGCCACCGTCACGGTCGGGTCCGCCAACATTGATATTTTCAAAACGGCTTATATCGATCGACCGATGTGGATTCCTAGCCGTTGAAACACTGGTGGGCGTCTTAGTGGGCGCATCTGTTGATGCCATCAAGATCTGCCGGGATGTTTGCTGAGTATTATCATTCGAAGCGTTTTGAGGTCGCTGCGGTTCGGGTTCCGGCGCGTCAGGCGCGACGGGTGAGATCAGTTCCGCGATCTCGAAATTTCCATTACCGATCCCGATCTCGGCGGCATAGAGACTGTAAACAACGGCGGTCAGAAACAAAATGCCGACGATGACGGTCGACACCAAAAAGTAACGGCTGCGGTTCTTAAATTCGGCACCGGCCGTGTCCGATTCTATAAGCTTGTCAAACATTTCAATTCCTCCTGAAAGCCGGTGCCAAGCGGTTGTCTGATTAGACACCGTACCGTGCGGAAAGTTCCCGGGAGGGAATAGCTAAATTTTTTACTCGAGTAGTAGCAACTAGTTACGCGGCCTGAAAATTACGCTTGTAATTCACAATACCCTCCGGACAACGGCTTTCGTTCATGCTTAAGAGGTGTTAAAAACAGGGCTCGTTCAAGGCCGAGCCTCCATTCTTCTTTTTGCCTTGATCGTCCTTACAGGTTGCGGTCAGCAAAAGCTCAGCAAGGACGACCTGCGAATCTCAACCGGCGATATCAGGACATTTGCAGCAGCAACGAGCCTGCTCGCCGAAGAACAGATTGCCGGAAAGCTAACCAACACCTTCTTCGCATCTCAGGCGGAGATTCTTGAGGACAGAGTGCACACCGCAAAACTTGACCTCGATTCACCCGGCGGCGATCTCGAATACAAACGGACCGAGGCCGTGGAGATCGCGTCACACCTGGAGGAAAAACTGTCCCAAATGGTGTCGGGCGAAGTGTCGCTTGAGAAAGAGCTCTATCTGAGTTCACTGGCAAATGAAGCGAAGTCTTTGGAAGATTCTTTAAAAGACGAGTAGCCGAACAATGAAAAAGATCCTCGAAGTTTTTCTCGGTATCCTGACGGCCATGGGCGGGTTCGTGGAAATAGGCGAGCTTGTTTTTACCGTGAACGCCGGCGTGAAATTCGGGTTCCGGCTTATGTGGGTCGTCGCGCTCGGCACTCTCGGCATAATGGTCTACGGCGAAATGTCGGCCCGTATAGCTGCCGTTACAAAAAAGCCGGTCTTTGTTTTGATCCGCGAACGATTAGGTTTCGAGGCTGGCCTTTTCACGCTTATCGCGGCAAATGTTGTAAACCTTTTGACGTGCGCAGCAGAGATCGGCGGTGTCGCGCTGATCCTAAAATTGCTCTTCGGCGGAAACTACTTTTTATTGATTCTTATTTCGGCACTGATCATTTTCTGCTCGATCTGGTTTCTGAAGCTCGACTGGATCGAGCGTGTTTATGGTCTGCTGGGGCTGATGATGATCGTATTTATCGCAGCGGCTATATATCATCAGCCTGATTGGAACCAGGTCGCGGCCGGACTCGTCCCCGGTGTTCCCGATGTCGAACGCACAAGCGACTATTACGTTTACGCGTACTTTGCCGTGGCAATGCTAAGTTCGATCATGCTTCCGTATGAGACCTATTTTTATGCCTCGGGGGCATTAGAGGACAAGTGGACCGCGAAAGACATTCCGATGAACCGGATCATAGTGGTCATCGGGTTCGGGCTCGGTGCATTGCTCGCGGCGGCATTGCTTATCGTGGGTGCCCAGGTCTTTATGGCGCATGAGATCGAGGTGCAAACGCCCGGCACGGCGGCGCTCGCTGCCTCATCGATACTCGGAACGACCGGTTTGCTTTTAGCTCTGGGCGGGATGTTCTTTGCGTTCGGCGGGGCGGCCATCGAGACGACGCTTTCAGGAGCCTATAATCTGGCCCAGTTCGTCGGATGGCCATGGGGCAAACAAAAGGAGCCAGGGAAGGTGCCGCGATTTACCGCGTCATGGGTCGTTATCATCATTCTCGCCACGATGATCATTATTACCGGCATCGATCCGGTCGAGATAGTTGAATACTCGATCGTATTTGCGGTAGTCATCCTGCCTTTGACCTTTTTTCCGATCCTGATGGCAGGAAACGACCGTAAAGAAATGGGCGACCATGCCAACGGTTTCATAGCACGGCCGCTAGGCTGGTTTTTCTTTATTCTGATAACAATAGCCGCGCTGGCCGCGATCCCGCTCCTGGTCATCACGCACGGCGGCAAGGGATGATTCCTCACGCGCCGCGATGCGGATGAATTCCTTCTGAACCGCGAAATGGCCCTGTTTACGTCGCGAGCCTGCCTTCCATTCGAACACCCATCAAGCGGCCGGGAAATGTTCCGAAGTCTTCGATCTCCACTGTATTGCCTGACCGAGCCCTCAGTCTCGCGGCTGGAAATATCGTACCCTCGCCTCGTCCGGTAGCCCGGTCGACCCTGATCTCGACATAGCCGAACGGATAATCGGTAGATCGCAAGCCGCGGCGTATCTCGCCAAATCCGACCCAACGACGAAAGATAGCTCGGACCCTGATGTCGTTGCCGGCCTCGTCGACAAAAACAGCGTTGAGCGGTTCACCAACGTTGCCGGTAAAAGAAAAACGGCCGAGATTTTTGGAATCGATCTGCCGCATCAACGAATCCTGTCCGCCGCTCTGGAGCACGTCCAAAAACGCCGCAGACTCGTTATCAGAAGTTCGGCCCCTTACCGTAAGCGTGAACTGGCGTGTGATCGTACGAGTGCTAAAACCCGAACCATAAATGACCGCTGTACCGGTAAACCTTACGTCACGCTGTGCATAAGCAGTGAGGCAGGCCGAGGCAAAAAGGGTCGCCGCAAATATCGAAATTATCGATCGTCGTTTCATATTTAATATCTCCTGAATCCGATTCTCCGACCCAGCAGCATCGGAGAATGTACAGAAATCGACAATCAGAAAATTCTTTCGCGTTGATCGAATGTTTTTATTCGACCAGGTGCCGCTTAGGCCAAAATCTCGCGCTCGACGCAACGTATGTCGTTGGTGTCAAAGAACTTATTGACCCACGCACCGGTGTCGTCAAGCTTTTTCGGCGGCTGATTCGGCGGGCCGATGTCCGGTTCGCGGACAGAACGAAAATTGTAATGGTCGGTCAGCCGCGTTGCTTCGATCGCAAAAGCAGTTGCAACATCCTCGTCTTTGATGCAGATCAAGTTATCGCCATTCGCCTTTTCGCCGCCGAGCGCGAGGTTCGACGATCCGCAATAAACTCGCCCGGATGCCTTGTTGAAGTTCGTGATGACGAACTTGTGATGGATGGCATGGCCGGGCAGCGGAGCTTCCGATTTAAATGGCGGCGGCAGTTCGCGCGTCGCCTGTTTTGCGTTGATCAGAAGCCCGTTCTTTCGACCAGGTTTGTAAAGTGCGATGTCGCCCGAGCTGTTGTCCGTGACGCCGTATGTGTAGATCGAATCATCTTTATGCAGATCGCGCAGCGCCCGGATCAATGTGCCGGTGCTGTTGTCGCCCATTTCCATTACGGCAAATAAAACGCTTTTTATCGACGAACCCTGGACATGTGCGGTTATCGTATCAAGGACGTCTTCGGCGTATGTATCGTTGTGCGGCGAAAACTCGATCTCGGTCCGCGGAAAACCGGTGAAAGTAAAGTTTTTCCGGTTCGTAGCGAAACCCGATGATTTAAAAGCCGCGGCCTTACCCTCTTCGGCCCAGCAGAAATTAAAGACATCGGAATAATATTGCGCAACCGCGGGACGGTCGTACAGCAGAACGTGGTTTGCGTTCACGTATAAACCCGTAACGGCAAAATTGGTCGAACCGGTTATGACCTTTTTCGCTGCGCCGTTTCGTTTGAGGATGATCACTTTGGAGTGTGAATAGCGTCCGAAGCGGGCGCGTAAGAGTTCTGATCCGGCTGTGGCCACAGTATTGAAACGAACTTCGAAATCGTCCTCCTCGCAGGTAGGTTTTCCGGCCTCGGTAACGTGGAGCGTGGCATTGTCTAGGATCATTCTGATTCTTCCCACTGCCGCGAGCGCGAGGCAGCGCTCTGCAATGCCCGGATCGTTCAGGTCGTAGGCGAACATCTCGATCTCGGTCGTTCCGTCGCCGATAGCTTCGTCGAGCAGATCGTAAACCTGGACTCGCGCCGTATAGCCTAGCCATATGTACATATCGTCATATGAAAAATCGGTCCCGTCTTTGCTGCCGGCTTTTGCCGCCATATCGAATAGCCAGTTGACGCCGCTGGTATTCGAGGGCTTTAGCTTTGTGCTCGCGCCATAATGGTTCGCGAATGCCTGCGATTTCAGGAATGCGCGTGTGAAGCCAACGCTCAAACCACCCTTTTCGAAATCGCCGACCGGCAA
>JBJMGN010000428.1:0-2656 GCA_045807885.1 Pyrinomonadaceae bacterium
TCGCGTTGTTGTTCACAAAAAGCACGATATTGCCGAAGGCCTCCAGATGGCCGCTCTTTTTTAGTTCTGCGGCAAAAGGAACGTATTGTTTCCCGACGAATGTGTTTGCCAGCTTTTTATCTTCCGTGAGAAACGCGACGATCGTCCCTATAGCGTCAACGAAGTTCTCGTTTTCGGTCTTTTTCTTCTCTTTCTCGTTTTTGACGGTTGTCAATGTTCCCAACAGCAGATCGAACATTCCAAAATCGCCTTCGTCCTTTGGAGCGTCCAGGTCCATGAAAATATTAATATTTCCTGTTTTTGAATCTTTAGCCGGCGTGAGCATGCCGACGATCAGATCTGCGGATCGTTTCGTTCTCGTTGTGTTCATCTCAAGCGATATAAAGCGGGCTGCTGCCAGGAACGCCGGGATCTTGTATTTGGTGCCCTCAAATACGATCGAAAGCAAATAGTGCGGGCTCGCATACCCGAAATTGTGTTCGACGGCTTTCTTAAGTTCGATACGTGATTCGGGATACTTCTTTTGCCTGACGTATGTGACCCCGAGATTGTAGTAAATGCTGGCCAAATGCCGCCGCATATCGGGATACGACCTCAGTATGTCTTCGGCTTCCTTATAGATCTTAATAGCGTCGTCAGATTTACCTTCGTCATCCAGACAGCTTGCAATCATCCCGTAAAACAACGGCAGGTCGTCCGAGATATAACCTGCTCCCCGATATGCTGTTTCCTTCGCTTTTGCCTTGTCGCCTCTGTTGTAATAGGAAAGTGTTAACTCATAAAGAGCCGACGTCAGATCCGGATTCCCAGCCAGAACCGAGACGTATTTTGCTATCGCCTCGTCATATTTTTTTGCATCATGCAACGCAATTCCTTGTTCAATAGTTTTTGACTGTTCGGCCGTCGGTTGGCTTGGCGAAAGTTTCGGTTTAGGCAGCTTTTGCGCGACGACGGCCGCAGTTAATAAAAATAGGCAGACGAGCGCAGACAATGTTTTCATAGACAAGCTCCGGAAATATGATTTTTAATTCTGGACCGATGATTTGATGCAAGGAACGTCAAAAGGTTCGGCGCACCACTGGTTATCTGCTCAATAGTTCCTTAACGAATCGGAATAGGAATCGAAATTCCTTTTCATTTCTTCGATCGAATCGCCCCCGAATTTTTCACGCATCGAGTTTGCGAGGACGATGGCGAGCATGGCTTCACCGATAACTCCTGCGGCCGGAACAGCGGTGATGTCGGACCGTTCGAAGGCGGCAAGGTCTTCTTTTTTTGTGTCGATATCGACTGAATGGAGCGGTTTGCGAAGTGTCGAGATCGGTTTCATATAGCCGCGAATGCGTAGTTCTTCGCCGTTCGTTATGCCGCCCTCGAGGCCGCCGGCGCGGTTCGTTCGACGTACGAATCCCTTGTCGCCACCGTCCGTGTCAGCCGGCGGTTCCGACCAATATATCTCGTCGTGGACCTGGGAGCCGGGAAGTGCGGCATTTGCGACGCCGGTACCGATCTCGACGGCTTTTGTGGCATGGATGGACATAAACGCCTGCGCGATCCGGCCGTCAAGCTTTTCGTTCCAGGACGTGTGCGAACCCAGCCCGACCGGTACGCCCTTTGCAACCACTTCGTAAATACCGCCGAGCGTATCGCCGTTCTCTTTTGCGCGGTCAATCGCCGCCATCATCGCGGACTGTGAAGGTTCGTTAGTGCAGCGAAGCGGCGAGTCGTCCGCGATCAAGCAAATTTCGTCCCAAGTCTTTGAGAGCGGCTGCTCCGGAATGCCTCCCAGCTGTATCACATGACTTCGTACTTCCACACCGAACTGAGCGATCAGCTGTTTTGCCAAAGCTCCAGCTGCGACGCGCGCGGCAGTTTCGCGCGCCGACGCACGTTCGAGGATATTTCTGAGGTCCCGTGCGCCGAATTTCTGACCGCCCGAGAGGTCGGCATGGCCGGGGCGTGGTCGTTTTACTTCGCGCGTGTTCTTTGTCGCGTGCTGCGGTTCGCTTACGGCGGCGTCTGCATCTGTCGATTCCGAAGAACCCACCCCCTCACGCTGGTGGTTCTGCCTATCTGCACTCATTACTTCCCGCCAATGGATGAAGTCCTTGTTTTCGATCATCAGGGCAATGGGCGAGCCGAGTGTTTTCCCGTGTCGGACGCCCGAAAGGATCTCGACCTCGTCCTTTTCGATCTTCATTCGCCCGCCGCGGCCGTATCCCTGCTGGCGCCGCCAAAGTTCGTGATTGATGGCGTCTATATCGACAGGCATGCCAGCAGGCAACCCTTCGATAATAGCGATCAGTGCCTTGCCATGTGATTCACCTGCCGTTGTGAATTTAAAGAACATATCCAATTAACTTTTCAGAACAGATGACGAGAAGTGCTCACTACTGGACCTGATCGAATGCCAAGAAAAGTTTCAGCCGCCGGTGTTTTGGAGCAGAGGGTCGTCCATTTCGCTCTGCCTATCGATCGCTTTTCGTCCGAACACGATCAGCCCGATCGACGCCATGATCAGCACACCGCCGATAATGGTCTGCGGCGGCAGGGTTTCGCCGATCGCAATGTTGCCGATGACAACCGCCAGAAGCGGTGTCACGAGCGATATCATCATTGCTTTTGTCGATTCGACCCGTTTCAAAAGCCAATAGTA
>JBJMGN010000429.1:0-5042 GCA_045807885.1 Pyrinomonadaceae bacterium
CGCTGCCGTGTCTTACCCCAGCCTGACCTTTTCGCCCGACGGCAACTACGTCTACTTCACCATGGGCTCACAGGGAATTCCTCAGCGCTCACTCTTCCAAGTGCCCACGCTCGGCGGGATACCGAAAAAGATCTTGGAGAATCTGGACGTTGACACCATCAGTTTTTCTCCTGACGGAAAGCAGTTCGCTTTCATTCGGTTCGAGCGCGGTAAAGAATGGGTGCTGATGATCGCCAACGCGGACGGCACGGGCGAGCGAAAACTGGTCTCTCACCCGAACCCGCCTGAAAGTATCGGCTGGCCGACGTGGTCGCGGGACGGGAAGATGATAGCCTACGCGGTTCAGAATAGTGACACCAACGACTTTACGATCTTTGGAGCGCAGGTCGCGGACGGCTCGACCAAGCCGCTTATCTCGCAAAGGTGGTTCAGGGTCAGCGGGCTCATGTGGCTGGCGGACGGCAGCGGCTTGTTGATGCTCGCAACACCCGGGCAGCAATTCGTGCGTCAGATCTGGCAACTCTCCTACCCCGAAGGCGATGCCCATCGGCTCACCAATGATCTGAATGACTACGACGGCATGAGCCTGACAGCGGACTCCAAAACTCTGGCGGTCGTGCAGTCGGATACGCAAGCGAACGTGTGGGTTGCGCCTATGGGCGATGCAAGCCGCGCGAGACAGGTTACATCCGGCGCGGGAAAAGTCGGCGTGGAGGTATCTTTCTCGTCCGACGCCAGTAAGATCGTGTATGCGTCGAGCGCAAGCGGCGACCAAGATATTTGGATCGTCAACGTGGACGGCAGTGACCAGAGGCAACTGACGGCCAACGCCCGGGTAAACGGATATCCGTCGGTCTCGCCCGACTGTCGCTACATCTTGTTCATGTCGGATCGCAACGGCGTCCCACACATCTGGCGGATGAACATTGACGGCGGCGACCAGCGCCAGTTGACTAACGGCATTGGCGAACAGAGTCCGCAATTCTCGCCCGACGGGCGCTGGGTGGTTTACAGGTTGGCTTTCGGCAAAGCGACTCTGTGGAAGGTGTCCGCCGACGGTAGCGAGCCTGTGCAGCTGAACGACAAATTTTCGACATATCCGACCGTTTCGCCCGACAGCAAACTAGTCGCTTACTTCTATAGTGATGATGAGACGTCCCCTTTGCGCATCGCCGTCGCCCCGCTCGAAGGCGGCGAACCGGTCAAGACGTTTGACCTCCCGGCGAGTTCCAGGCATCCGCTCCATTGGACGACTGACGGTCATGCCCTCGCCTACGTTGTGACGAAGAACGGTATCTCCAACATCGTCGCCCAGCCGCTGGACGGAGGCGCGCCGAAGCAGTTGACCAACTTCACTTCTGACCGCATCTTCTGGTTCGACTTCTCGCGAGACGGGAAATGGCTCGCCCTCTCCCGCGGCACGCAGACTAGTGACGTTGTGCTAATAAAAGATTTTAAATGAAACGCTGTCCCGAATGCCGGAGAGATTATTACGACGATAGTTTGATGTACTGTCTTGATGACGGAAGTGCGCTTCTGGAAGGCCCGGCATCTGCTGATGAGTTCCCGACAGCGATCTTATCGGGTCCGGATAGTACGAAAAACGAAATAAGTGGGCTGCCAACCGGCATGGGCACGCTCGTTCCGAAACATTGGCGGCCGAACCGGAGTCTGCTAGTTGGTGTCTCGCTGTTAGTGGCCGTCGCTCTTAGTGGGTTCTTCGCATACCGATATTTTGCTCCGGCCAAACAGATCGAATCGATCGCGGTCATGCCGCTCGTGAACGAGAGTGGAAATCCCGACTTCGAATATCTATCTGACGGGATCACAGAATCCCTCATAAACAGCCTGTCCCAGATCCCGGGGATCTCGGTAAAGGCGCGAAGCTCGGTTTTTACCTATAAGGGCAAGACGGTAAGCCCGCAGCAGGTGGCACAAGACCTCGGGGTTCAGGCGGTGCTAAACGGCCGAATAATTCAACGCGGCGACCAGGTGCTGATGAATGTCGAGATGGTGGACGCGTCCACCGGAAATCAGATCTGGGGCGATCAATACACGCGGCAAAGTGCGGACTTACTTAAATTGCAAAGCGAGATAGCAAGTGACGTTTCGAAGAAACTTAAAGCTCGCCTAACCGGCGCAGAAAGCCAAAAGGTCGCCCGAAACTATACGGAAAACGCCGAGGCGTATCATCTTTATTTGCGCGGGCGATATTACTGGAATCGAAGAACAGCCGACGACATAAAAAAGAGTGTCGAGTATTTTCAGCAGGCAATCGATAAAGATCCGACGTACGCATTGGCTTACGCCGGCCTGGCCGACGCTTACATTCTAATGTCAAGTTATGGTGCGGCCAGTCCGAAGGAATCGTTTCCAAAAGCGCGAGCCGCCGCGTTAAAAGCGATCGAGATAGACGCTTCGCTTGCTGAGGCGCACAACGCACTTGCATCTGTACTCGGCAGTTACGAATGGAAGTTCGCCGAAGCCGAGGCCGAATGGCGAAATACTGTCGCCCTAAATCCCAATTATGCCTCCGGCCACCAGTGGTATGCCGAACATCTTCTCTTTATGGGTAGATATGGCGAAGGTCTCGAGGAAATGAAACGCGCTCAGGATGTGGACCCGCTTTCGCTGATAATCAACGGCCTTGTCGGCGTCGCGTATCGGATGAACGGACAAAACGATCAAGCCCTAGAGCAGTTAACAAAAACCCTGGAATTGGATCCAAACTTTTCTCGAACGCATCTCTTCCTGGCCGAGACATATCAGGCCATGGGTCAATACGAAAAGGCCGCAGACGAATTTGGCCGGGCTTTTATGTTAGAGGGCGTTCCCGCTGAGAAAATAACACCTGCCCTTGCCTTTGTAAAAGAGCGATACAGGACCGCCGGGCAAAAGGGTTATTCGCGTGCAATGGCAGAAATGATTCAGGCCAATCAGGGTCCGAACGAAGCACCAAAAACTGTTATAGCGAGTTATTGGGGCGCCGCCGGAGAATTCGATAAAGCTTTCGCCCTGCTCGAAAAAGGATTTGAGGAACACGACGACGACATGCTTATGATTAAAGACCCTAGAATGGGAGCACTCAAATCCGATCCACGGTATAAAGACCTTTTAAGACGGATGGGATTGCCCGAGTAACGAATCCATGAAACGCTGCCCGCAATGCCGAAGAGATTACACCGACGAGACATTGAACTTTTGTCTTGATGACGGTGCTGCATTACTTGATGGCCCTGCGTCGGCTGACGAAATGTCGACGGCGATCTTGTCAGAACCTTCTGTGGCTGTGACAAGCAGATCTTCCGACGAAGCTGTGACTGGAGTATTACCGTTGGCTCACGCAAAGTCCGAAGTCTTGAATGCCGACACATTCGCGATACCGAACTCGATAGCGGTACTGCCGTTCACACATATGAGTTCGGACGAAGATAATGAATATTTTTGCGACGGGCTGGCCGAGGAACTGATCAACGCGCTTTCAAAGATCGACCAACTAAAGGTCGCCGCGCGAACCTCCACATTTTCCTTCAAAGGAAAAGACACTGACATTTCCGAAATCGCGAAGAAGCTTAGCGTCCGAACAGTCCTCGAGGGCAGCGTCAGGAAGTCTGGTGATAAGATGCGAATCACGGTCCAGCTTATCAATGCGGCCGACGGCTACCATCTCTGGTCCGAACGGTATGACCGCGAGATGAAAGATATTTTCGACATCCAGGACGAGATAACACTTGCGGTGGTCGATACTCTAAAAATAAAGCTGTTCGGCGCGGAGCGGTCTGCGGTCGTCAAGCGGCACACAGAAAACACCGAAGCCTATCGGGCATACCTCAAGGGTCGCTATCTTCGTCATGCAAAAAACGATCACTACGGCGCATTAAAGGCGTTCAAAGAAGCGATCAGGCTCGATCCCGCGCACGCGCCATCATGGGTAGGTGTTGCGGAGGCGTCAATACTTTCCGCGCATTACGCTTTGGTTCCGGCTCGTGAGGCCTGTGATTCGGCGAGGAATGCCCTCACAAAGGCTAAAAAACTCGACGGTGAATCAGCACACACGATCTATGTTGAAGCCTTCATTGCATACGTCACCCGCGACTGGGTCGCGCTGGATCAAGCCTTCAGCCGCTCTGATTCTTTCCACCCGCCGCATCCGAATGCGAAAGGTTCATACGGACTCATACAATGTGTTCTAAGTCGGTTCGATGAAGCTCTTCGCCTGTTTGCAGAAGCACGCGAAGCGGACCCGCTGGCAGCTTTTCCTTATGCAGTAACAGCAGCGGGGCTCACCGCAGCCGGCAAGGCGTCGGAAGCGGGTATATTCCTGGAACAAGCTTTCACATTCGAGAAGGACAACATGCTCGCTCTCTGGGCGTCATGCTCCACCAACATAGCCCTCGGCAATTTCGAACAAGCGATCGCAGCGGCGGAACGCGTCGTCGAGATCTCAAGGCAAGCTCCGTTTTTCGTCGGGCTTTTGGGTTGGGCGTACGCGATGAATGGTCAGCTTGATAAGGGGCGTACAATTCTCGAAGAATTGCGGCAGCGTGCGGCCACCGAGCCCGCTTTGGTTTCCGAGGCGTGGCTGCTCGGCGCACTTGGCGAGAAAGACGCCGCTTTCGACCTGCTTTTTCGCGCCCTCGACGAGTTTCAAGCTTACGTACTTTACTTGGGTTTACCCGGCTTTGATACTCTTCGCGAAGATCCAAGATTTGAGGAACTAACCCGGCGGATCAACTTGCCGGAATTACCGAAATGAAGAAATGCCCGCAGTGCGGCCGTGAGTATGATAGCTCGATGATGTTATGACACCGACAAGTCAATTGAATGGCTTGAACGCGGGTTTCGCGAACGATCTGCGCTTATGGTCTTTTTGAAGTCTGAGCCGAAATGGAACAATTTGCGGGCTGATCCCCGTTTTGACTCTCTAATGAAACGGATCGGATTTTCACAATAATGAAACGCTGTCCAGAATGCCGCCGTGATTATTTTGATGACAGTTTACTATACTGTCTAGAAGACGGCACCGCGCTGCTTGACGGACC
>JBJMGN010000430.1:0-4408 GCA_045807885.1 Pyrinomonadaceae bacterium
AGCGTCATCAAGGGCAGGACCCAAAAATAAAAATAGAAAGGCTGCAGATGCTGATATTTGTTCGACGTAAACCGTTGAAAATGATGCTGAATGTAAAACTCGTCGATGAATTTCCAGCCATGACGGAGATACATCGGCAGATTCCATATTGCGGCGACCGCGATCAATAAGATCGAGCCCCAAACAAGGCTGATCAGAAACTGACGCGTCGGCCAGCGTCGGGAAATGGCGAAATAGACGAAAACTGTTGCGAAAGGGAAAACGATGCCGATCAATCCCTTAGCAAGGACCGCAACACCCGCGAAAAAATAAAAAGCTATTCGTCCATAAACCTGTTGTCGTTTATCATCCGAGTTCGCACGGTCTGAGACAAAGAAACCGACGAGTGACGCAGTTAGCGGAAATGTGACGATGATATCGAAACTGGCGCCGCGCGCGAAAACCAATATTCCCAACGTCGAAGCAGCTATCAACGCGGGCCAATTTGCAAACTCCACTGCTTCGGCTTTTTCCGACCTGAAATTAGAAAATCTACCGAAAACCCACAAACTTGCGACCGTGCCCAGCCCGAACACCGCCGAGCCAAATCGCGCAGCAAATTCATTAACTCCGAAAAGTTTGTAGCCGACGATCTGAAGCCAATAAAGCAGCGCCGGTTTTTCGAACCAATCAAATCCGCCAAGGGTCGGACTTATCCAATCTCTGCGCTCGTACATCTCGCGCGCCACCTGTGCATAACGCGGTTCGTCAGGGCCCACAAGCGGAAATCCAAGCCCGTAGAAATAAACAAACACCACAAAAATGGCAAAGATCCACCACGCGATATTTGAATTCAGGTGCTTTGTCATTTGCTGATAACTGTCTGAAAATACATAGTATTGCCGAAATGCCGAACGCGTTCAAACAATGACCGATTCCAAAAAACTAAGGGTTGCCACAATAGGTGTCGGAAGCCTTGGCCGCCACCACGCGCGAAATTACGCCGAGCTGGCTCGCGAAGGCCGCGTTGAATTTATCGGGGCAGGGGATGCGAATGCTGAAACGGCGACAAGAGTCGCAGCAGATAACGAATGTGCATCATTTATCGACTGGAAGGAATTGTTGGAAAAGGTTGATGTGGTTTCTATTGCCACGCCGACCGAAACGCATTGTGATATTGCATGCGCGTTTCTCGAACGCGGAGTGCATACGCTTGTCGAGAAGCCGATCGCATCTTCTCTTGAAGATGCAGACAAGATGATCGCTGCGGCCAAGGGGTCAGGCGCCAAACTCATGGTCGGCCAGCTTGAGCGGTTCAATCCGGCGATGGTCGCGTTGCGGCCGCACGTTACAAAACCGCTTTATTTCGAGATTCACCGGATCTCGCCTTTTCCGAATAGATCTCTTGATGTAGACGTGGTGTTGGACGTCATGATCCACGACCTCGACGCGGTGCAATGGCTGGTGGGAAAAGACATAAAAGTCTCGTCGATCCACGCAGTTGGCATTCCGATAATCTCCGACAAGGTCGATGCAGCGAATGCCCGGATCGAATTTGAGAACGGCGCGGTGGCCAATATTACCGCATCGCGCGTAGGCACTGAGAAAGTACGAAAGACGAGGTTTTATCAGACTAATTCCTATGTCGTACTTGATTACGCGACGAAGTTTGCTTCGGTTACGTCGCTGAATCCAAATCCCGCACATCCGCTTGCCGGTATTTCGATCAATCGATTGGAGATAAACGATGTTGAGCCGCTTCGGGCTGAAATTACCGCCTTTCTGAATTCGATCGAGAACGGCACGGAGCCACCGGTTTCCGGCGACGACGGGCGCCGAGCTTTAGCGTTGGCAGTCGGCGTTCTTGAACAGATTGACGAACACCGGCGAAAGGTGAATGTATAAAAAAGGAGGAATCGCTTCCTCCTTTCAATTTATTAAGATTGTTGGCGACCTTTACGCCGTAGCAGTTTCGGCAGCGGCGGCCTGCTGTTGAGTGATCTGTTCACCGATCATCTTCAAAAACTCCTGCGTTTTGTTAACGCGTTCCTGGCCATCCGGCTGGTCGAGAATGAGTTTTTCAAGGTGTTGGAATGCTTTCGGGTTTTGGAACCGTTCGCGAAGCTCGGCAAGGAGCGGCTGGATCTTTGCAAAGACCATGATATGCTCGCCGACCGTGTCGTTGAACATCTCGGCTTCGATCGCACCGTGATTCACAAGCGATGCAGCCATGTCCCAGTAGGAAGTCACCATCCGCAGGTAACCGCCGACTTGCGGGTCCATCATCGTCGCCCAGTATTCGTCAACAGTGGTTGGGTTGAACGAAAAGATCCAATTTCTCGCCTCGCGCATCTTGTCTTCGCGACGCAGGTCATAAAGTTTAAGGATAAGGTCAGCAGATTCTACTTTGCTCATTCAAATGCCTCCGAATTAAGATAAAGTCTAACTTATATGGGTCCAGATATTGTATCAGTTCGCCTACGAAATTTAACGTAAAATCGATATTAATTTTCTAATTTTTCTAACCGTTCAGATCGGCTAATGAATACCGAGATCTCTGATTTCTTACGATCCAGGATCGACGCCGGCGATTTCCCGTCTGCCGTGTATCTTGTTGCGGACAAAGGAGAAATCGTGTTTCAGGACGCACTTGGATTTGCGGTCGTTCAGCCGGAAAGGATCAAAGCACACCAGGATACGATTTATGACCTTGCAAGCGTCACGAAGGTCCTAATTACGGGTCTGCTTGCCGCGCAATGCGTCGAATCTGGGATGCTTCATCTCGATGGTGAAATCCGGGAATACCTTCCAGATTTCGATGGTCCGGGCAAAGCAAAGATCACGCTGCAACAGGTTCTGACCCATACCACAGGGTTCCCTGATTGGTTGCCATTTTATCTAATATCGAAAGACCGGGAAGACGTAATAGTCCGACTTGCCGATTCACCGCTCGACTATAATCCAGGCGCCAAGGTGCGATACAGCGATCCGGGATATACGATCGCGACTTTCCTGCTCGAGAAACTTGCAGACACTTGCCTCGACATTGCCGCCAAATCGAAAATTTTCGATCCTTTGAGATTGGAACGAACCTTTTTCAATCCGCCCGGGGAATTGCGAGGTGAAATCGCAGCAAGCGAAATAGGAAACGAGTTTGAGCGACAGATGTGTATCGAACTCGGCTACCTTCAGCCAACCGCTAACGCAGATAGCCCTGCCTTTCGCGGTCAAGTTATTTGGGGCGAGGTTCATGATGGGAATGCGTATTTTATGGGCGGAGTTGCGGGGCATGCGGGCTTGTTTTCGACGGCAGAGGAGGTTTTTAAGATCGCGCTCCAGTTTTTGCCGCATTACACGCGGCTTTTAGAGCCAGAAACCTGCAAACTTTTCACAACTAATTACACAGCCGGGCTGAACGAAGACCGCTCCTTCGCGTTTCAGCTTGCCTCGACGAAAGATTCGACGGCAGGAACCAAGATGTCACCGCAAAGCTTTGGGCACAATGGGTTTACGGGCACAAGTTTGTGGATCGATCCCGTCAAAGACCGTATTTTCGTTCTTTTAACGAACCGCACGCATAACCATCCGTTGCCGTTTGTTAACATTAACTCTGTCCGCAGGCGGTTTCATGACCTGGCGATCACCGCATTAGATAAATAAACGAGCAACTAAATTAAAGTCTGATATAATCCAACAAAACGCTTTCCCCAAAACCATGACGATGAAGAGACTTTTGCTCACTTTCTTCGGCTTTTGGGCATTCGCGTTGCCGCTTATTGCCCAATCATCGCGTACACGTGTAGTTCCCACGCCCACGCCGACGCCGCCCCGGATCCAAAATGATCCTCAACCGACGGGAGACAATCGTGGTGCTCCGGTTTTGCGCGGTGGAAACCAGCCCCAAACCTCGACCATCACGCCAACTGCCACTCCGCCGTTGAATGCCGAAGACGAGGTTATCAAGGTCGATACGAACCTTGTGACGATGCCTGTCTCCGTACTTGACCGTGACGGCCGCTTTATATCGGGCCTGCAGCAGAGTGATTTTCGTATTCTTGAAAACGGCGTTGAGCAAAAGATCGAATATTTCCAATCCGTCGAGCAGCCCTTTACTGTGGTTCTCTTGATCGATGTAAGTCCCTCGACGCGTTATCGGATCGAGCAGATCCACCAGGCCGCCACCGCATTCGTAAACCAGCTTCGACCTAATGACAAGGTCATGGTGATCTCGTTCGACGACAACATTCACGTCCTCACCCCTCCGACCAATGACCGAAACCAGCTTCGAAACGCGATCGAAACGGCTCAATTCGGTGATGGAACGAGCCTTTACGAAGCTGTTGATCATGCGATAAATCGGGAGTTGAAAAAGTTCGAAGGCCGAAAGGCGATAGTGCTGTTCACGGATGGCGTCGATACAACGTCGCGT
>JBJMGN010000431.1:0-8833 GCA_045807885.1 Pyrinomonadaceae bacterium
AACTCTTCGCCACAACTTGCGCGTGTATTGCAGCATGGAGGCTGGACATCAACAATGCTGCAGCGGTTCCCTTTCCTGACACGTCACCGAGAGCGACAAGCATTTTGCCGTCGGGCTTCGGGATGAAGTCGTAATAATCACCGCCGATCTCGTAGCATGAGAACGAAATACCTTGAAACTGGTAACCGTCGACCTGCGGAGGGCCGGACGGCTGAAAACGCTGTTGGATCTCGGTTGCAAGCTCGAGTTCGCGTTCCATGCGCTCGCGCTGAAATCGTTCTTCGAGAAGTGTCGCATTTTCAACACGTATCGAAGCGACTGAAGCAAGCGTCGTAAGAATATTAAGGTGCTCTTCGGTAAACGTCGTTTCCCAGGTCGGCGAGTCAGCGTAGATCAAACCGAAAACATTTCGTTCGTCGACGCTCAAAGGCACGGCCAGGACTGAGCGAATCCCCTGCAGAGCGATCGTTTGGCTGGCAAAGCGCGGGTCGTGCTGGGCATCCGCCGTAAGAACTGACTTACCATTCTTCAGGACCTCATCCATAACGGTGCGGCTGATCCGCACTTCCTGAAGCTGTTCTTCCGAGGCCCGGTCGCGGGCCACCATTACGTTCATTTCTTCAGGATTTGCCGAATCGCGAAGCATGATCACGCACCTATCCGCGGGGACGGCCTCGAAAACAAGTGATGCGACCTGCCGCAGCGTGTCGGTTACACCGCTCGAACCCAGAAGTGCGACGCCCACCTTGCTGATCAGACCGAGAAGGTCGTTTCGCGATGAAAACTGTCCTTTAAGGAATTCGGTAGTAGGGATCTTACTGCTTTGGAATGAGATCGTTTTCGACGGATCTAGTGCCTCGGTACCGCTCGCGATCAAGGTTGAATGCATCTGCGGCACGACCTTATCGTCGTCGAACACCATTACGGTCTCGCCGATCTGTATCTCACCGCCGGCAGAGATCGGAACGGGATTTTTCACAGGCATCCCGTTGTAACGAGTGCCGTTTGCGGAGCCGAGATCCTGCAGCCAGAAACTATCGCCTTCCTGCCGGACCTCTGCGTGCAGACGTGAAGCAAATGCGTCAGGAATACAAAGATCGCTTCGGGCAGAGCGGCCGATAGTCGTTCTAAGACGAGTGAGCGGAACATTCTCCATCGGAGCGCTCGAATTCTTAAAGATCAACTGGGCCATATTTAGTTAACGATCTCCTTCTTTCCACGGATCACAACGGTCCCGGAGATCAGATCGTGGAGCGAGCGACCTGACCCGCTAAGAGCTGAAATTAAAAATCCTAAGCCGAGAGTTACAAATGTAAAAAAATAACCGATAGTTTGTCGAATGAGGATACGACGAAATCCCGCCGGTGATCCGTCGCGCTTTACAATGTGAAGGCCCGTGAGCATCTTGCCGACCGACTGCCCCGCAACTACAGGCAGAAGGATAAGGTCGGCGACGGCGAGCACAATTGCGATCAGCCAGCCGGTATTATTCAAGTCTCCGTTAATAAGCGCGGCGCCGTCATCCCCGAAAAAACGCCCAAGAAATAAGAATGCGACCGGAGACACAATTATCAAAAGATAATCGGTCAGCAGGGCTCCGCATCGCAGCAAAAATGGTGCTTGAACCGTTTCGGGTGAAAATCCGAGAACAACTTCCCGGCGATCAGGTCTAGCCGCGGCCTTTCGCGCGGAAGTCGTATCCATAAAATCTAATCGACCACAAAATAAAGCGTCGTATCGCCGAGTTTGATCCGGTCACCGCTTGCAAGCAATTGCGGTTTGTGAGGTGTCAGGCGAACAGCAGCGGCTCCACCGCCCGCTAAAAGCGTGCCGTTAGACGAGCCGAGATCCTCAACAAGGAAACGGTCGCCCTGTTTCCAGATCCGGGCATGTCGGCGAGAGATCTTCGTTTGCGGGTCATATTTCGAGAGATCCACCTCCGGAAAAATATTCGACATCGGATCTCGGCGGCCGAGCAAATTCTCTTCTTTTTGCAAAGCGAATGCGGGCATCGCCAACTCGGTAGTACCTTCGATCAGAAGCTTTGCGGTAACCGTCGTTTTTGGGGCTGGAGCAAGATGAACCCCCTGCTGAGCGATAGGCTGTCGCGAACCGCAAAATGCGCAAAACATGTCGGTGGCAACTATTCGCTGGCCGCAAAATCCGCAGAATACAGTTTGGTCGTCCAACGCAACCGATGCCGGAACTTCACCGACACCGTAGGTCACATTACCTGCTCTCAGATTTGCCAGATGCTGTTCAAGCACTTGCCGCATGTCCGCCGCGGAAGCAAACCTGGCATCGGCACTATATTCGACAGACTTCATCAGGATCCGCTCAATCTGGTCAGAGAGGCGCGGATTGATCTGGCGCGGTCGCGGATTCTTTTGAAAATCGAAAATAAGCAGCGGATTGCTTTGCGGGTCTGCGCCGGTCAGCAAATGGAACATGGTCGAACCCAGGCTGTAGATATCCGAACGGGGCTCCACGTTTCCGCTGAAAAGCTCCGGCGGAGCGTAGCCCATCGTGCCGACGGCGGTCACACCTTTTTCTTCTTTCTGGCCGATCGAACGCGCGATGCCGAAATCGATAAGCATTATGCGTCCGGAGTTTCCGTCGATCATGATGTTCGACGGTTTCAGATCACGATAAACGATCGTCGATGGCTGATTGTGCAGGTAATTCAAAACATCAATTATCTGCAATGCCCATTCTGTGACCGTCGCCTCATCGATCTTTCCTTCCGGCGTGGACCTGATGCGCGCTGCGAGATCACCCCCCGAGATATACTTCATCACGAGGTAGAATCGGCATTCGGATTCATCGTAAAAATAATCGAAGATGGTCGGGATGGCCGGATGATCGAGACTTGAAAGGATCATTGATTCCCGCTTAAAATCATTGATGGCCTTTTCCTGCTGGTCGTCCTCGATATGAGCCTGGACCATTTCCTTAACGGCACGGAGGACCCCGCCGAGATTATTATCACTCGCTAAGTAAACCGCACCCATCCCGCCGCCGCCGATCTTGCGAATGATCTCGTAGCGATTGTTCAATATTGCGCCTTCCGTCAGCGGCTTTAGCTTCGAAGATTTTTTTCCACTGCTGGTTCCCGCATCAAAATTTGGTGTAGTGTGCGGGCGCTCTTCTTCAGCGGACGAGCCTCTTGGTTCGTTCAAATTACGGCTTGAGGGTATTCGCGTCGCAACGAACGCCTGTTCGTCCGGAGGTTCCGGGGCAACGATGCGGACAGAATCGTAAATCGGATTTTCCTGCTGATACTCCGGCAGATCGAACCCAGGTTTTGCGATTTCCGGAACGGGTTCGTCTTCGAACAACGAGGGAGAAATGACAGCGGGATCGTCCGGAATATCAACCGGCGGAACAAATGGATCGTCAACCAGAAAGGACGGCAGGTTCTCCGGCACGATCTCAGGATTCAATTCGGGCGCAGGTTCGAATGGTATATCGTCAACGATCGATGAATTCGGGAAAACTTCCGGGAGAGCGGGTGATTGGACTTCGGGTTTTTGTTCTTCAAGCGTTTCGAGCGTTTTTTGCTGCTCTAAAGTATAGTCCGCGGTAGAACGGACCTTTATATTTCCGCTGGTGTCCTTTTTCTGTTCAGCAATCGCCGGTGACTGTGTATGAGCTTCTGCCGGCGAGGTTCCCGGCGATTTTGACGAGCCTTCACCAAACAAAATTTCATCGATCGTCTGCTCTGGTTCCGGAGGAGTCTCGATAACAGGCTCAGGGGCAGGAACGACCGGTTTGTCTTCAACCTTCGGCGCAGAACCTTTGTTGGCCACCAGCGCCGCCAATTCCTCAGGCGACATCATCAGCGTTCCGTCGAACTCATCTTCAGCAGGCGGCTCCTCTTTTGCTGCTTCGACTTTCGGTTCTGGCACCTGTTCCGGTTGCGCCGCATTTCCGAGCGCGATCCCGCACACCGGGCAAAACGGTTCATTAGCACTGATCGGCGATTCGCATTCAGGGCAGCTTGGCATTCAATAACTAATTATTTATCTGAAACCTTAAAAATGTCTTTCCGACAATTATTTCGTCACCCTCATTAAGTACCTGCGGCGTTCCCGGCAAAAGCCGCCGTCCGCGGTTCACAAAAGTTCCATTCGTCGAGCCCAGGTCTTCTATGAAATAAGCACCGTTACGGCGCACAATACGCGCATGTTTTCGCGAAACCTTCGAATCGGGATCATACGCGTCGAGGTCGACGTCCGGGAAGATGCCGTTGTCGGCATCCCATCGTCCGATGTTCGATTCCTCAGCAGTCAACGGAAATTCGGTGCTTGCAGCATTTCCGCGCTCGATCAGCAGTGTTGCATGAACATTCGGATCCGACTTGTGCTCACCCGAGCCATCAACCGGCACGTCGAGCTTTTGCTCGACGATCGGAGGAATTCCAACCGACGTAACACTGACCGGTTGAAAGTTCGGGCTGCTGATGTTCTCCTGAACCGGAACTGACACCGCAGCTGATTCCTCGACGAGGCGCGCGCCGCATTCATCGCAAAAATGCGATGTCTCGGTCATTTTCTTTCCGCAAGAATTACATTGCTTCATTTATTGAAAGCCTATGGAAAAATGCTAATGTAATGAATCAAAAGGAAGTAGTTAAGCCTTACATTTTCCAACGAATCATTATATAAAGCAACTCGCACTGCATCAATTGGTTTTGATGAGTTTAAGTATGCCCGGGAACGCCAAAAACTTGAAACTATGGTTCAAAAAGTGTCGTAATACCGGATTGGCATCCCGACCCTGCAAAGTTCAGCTGTAAAATCCTTTGTTGGGATCAATTAAGGCAAAGCGGAGACAATAATAGAATGGCAATGAGCCGTAAGAAAAAGATAATTATCGGTGCGATCGCCGGCGTAGTGTTGGTTGCGGTCGTGATCGGCAGCATTCTGGCAACGCGGAAAGATACTCCCGAGGTGACAGTTGTAAAGATCGAGACACGTCCTGAGTTACGCTCGACCGTAACGTCATCCGGCGAAGTTCGCCCGATCCAGTTCATGAACCTGACAAGTGAAGTTCAGGGCCGGATCGAGGAGATATACGTTAAAGAGGGCCAGATGGTGAACAAGGGCGACCCACTTGTCCGCTTGGACCCGAACCAGCTTGAATCGAGCACCGACGCCCAGCTGGCCGCATATCAAAGCGCGCAGAACGAGGTCAATGTCTCGCAAAGCCAGGTTGCTGCCGCACAAAATGCGCTTGCACAGGCGCAGCAGCAATTGAATATTTCTCAGGTCGCGGTCGATTCGGCGCGTCAAAGCGTGGACACAGCAAAGGTCGATGTCGAACGCGAACAAAAGAACCTGCAGATCGCAAAGCGCGAATTGACACGGACAACTCAGCTATTGGAATCGGGAGTCGCTTCACGGCTGGAATTTGACGAAGCAAAGGATAAAGTCGATCAGGCGGAAATCGCAGTGCGAAACGCACAGTCACGCCTTCAGTCTTCGAGCCTTCAGGTAAAAGATGCCTCGGCTCGTGTTGCTCAGCAGCAGGTAAACGTAAAAGATGCTCGTCGCGGAGTGGAAACGGCGGGTTTGAATGTTCGATCAAGCCAATCACGCGCCGACCAGCAATCAGCTTCGCTTCGGGGTCAACGAAATCTTCGTGACAAGACCTTACAGGTCGCGCCGATCAGTGGTGTGATCGCTGAAATTCCCTCTCGTGTCGGTACTTTCGCGGTTGCCGGACTTTCGACAACGGCACTGCTTACGATC
Organism: Pyrinomonadaceae bacterium; assembly: GCA_045807885.1. GTDB lineage: Bacteria > Acidobacteriota > Blastocatellia > Pyrinomonadales > Pyrinomonadaceae > OLB17. Next base: position 5,754 of record JBJMGN010000431.1, read on the forward strand.
GCGGACATGTCTTCGATCAACGTCGAGGTCAAAGTCGATGAGACCGAGATCGACAAGGTGGCAGTGGGCCAGAAGGCAAAGGTGAAGGTCGACGCTTTCGGTGAGCAGGAAATCGAAGCCGAAGTTACACAGAAAACGCCGTTGGCAGTGGGCAAATCTCAGACTACGGGCGGCCTTTCCACAAACATCAACGTGCAGGAAGCGAAGGAATTCCGGGTTGTACTCCAGCTTCAGAATTTGCCGCAGGATGTACAGCAGGGACTCCGTCCCGGGATGAGCGCGACGGCGACCATTACAACCAAGACGGAACAAAATGTGTTGGCGGTTCCGCTCCAGGCTATTGTAGAGAAGAAACCGGAAAACACACCCGAACCCGGCCAGACAAATTCGGCAAATCCATCGGACAAGCCGAAGCCCATCAAAGGCGTGTACGTCCTTACCGACAACAAGGCGAAATTCAAGCCAGTTGAAACGGGTATTACCGGCGAGTCCGATATTCAGATCACATCGGGTCTATCGGCGGGTGAAGAAGTGATAACCGGACCTAGTCGCGTCCTGAACACGCTTAAGGAAGACGCCGTTGTTAAGAAACAAGTGAAAAAGGAAGGCGAGGGTTCGCCTAAGTAGTTATGTACAGGTTCATGGAAGACGAAAACGGAAAACCTGGTGCGAACGGGAGCCCAAAGCCTGCGGCAAGCGGATACGAGACTTTTGTCGAAGCACCGACGAACCTTATCTCGATGCGGAACATCTGGAAAACGTACCAGATGGGGACCGAGGAGCTGCATGCGCTTCGGGACGTATCCTTCGAGGTGCAGAAAGGCGAATATCTCGCGATCATCGGGCCGTCGGGTTCCGGTAAATCGACCCTGATGAATCTTATCGGATGTCTCGATTCTCCGAGCAAAGGAGAATATTGGATAAACGGGAATCTTGTATCAGATATGACTGACGACGAGCTTGCCCGGATCCGAAACAAAGAGATCGGTTTCGTCTTTCAGACCTTTAACCTGCTTGCACGTGCTACGGCATTACATAATGTCGAACTACCGCTTATATACGCGGGAATGCGTGCTGGAGAGCGACACGACAAAGCACAGGCCGCACTTGCGAGTGTTGAACTGGGAGATAGAACGACTCACAGGCCGAATGAGTTGTCAGGCGGACAGCGGCAACGCGTTGCGATCGCTAGGGCTCTCGTCAATCATCCGTCGATATTGCTTGCGGACGAGCCCACCGGTGCACTTGATTCGAAAACCAGCATCGAGATCATGCACTTGTTTGAAAAGCTGCATTCCGAAGGAAACACTATCATCATCGTTACCCACGAACATGATGTAGCAGAAAGGGCCCACCGCGTTATTACTATTAAAGATGGCCGCATAGAAAAAGACGAAAAGATAAAATGATCGAAGGTCTTCCCTTTTATGTCCCTGCGGTTTTCTTTGTTACAACGCTCGCGACAATCTGGTTTCTAATATCGGCTGCGCAAAGCGTAGGACGCGACAAGCTGCCGTTTAGAATCCTTCTTTTCCTGATACCGTTATGGATGCTCTTTACGGGACTCTTGGCCACTACCGATTTTTACCGGACAAATTTGCTTCCGCCGCGGGTCCCGTTCTTTGCGGTACTGCCGCCGGTGCTCCTTATTGTTGGATACTTCATTTTTTTTCGCGACAGCTTCATCGATAAACTTTCGCTGAAAACACTAACCCTTCTCCACGTTATCAGGATCCCGGTCGAGATAGTGCTGCACTGGCTCCACGAGGGAGGGTTGGTGCCCCAGATAATGACCTACGAGGGGTGGAATTTCGACATTCTTTCCGGCATTACAGCTCCGCTTATCTACTGGCTGGCTTTCCGAAACGGGCAGACGAACCGCACGATCTTGATCGTGTGGAACCTGTTGGCCTTGGGGTTGCTGGCAAACATTGTTGCAATTGCATTCATGTCTTTCCCGTCCCCGATCCAGCGATTTGGTTTCGAACAGCCGAACATTGGAATCACTTATCTCCCGTTTATATGGCTGGCATCGATCGTTGTTCCGATAGTCTTGTTTTCCCACCTGGCGTCACTCTGGAAACTAGTTCGTGGCAAAGTGAGCTAAGAGTTTTGAATCTAATGTCGTATCATCGGTTTAGACGAGGATGAATTTTTCCGAGACAATTAGACTGGCATTCGCTGCGATCTGGGCACACAAACTCAGATCCTTTTTAACGTTGCTCGGAATGATCATAGGCGTCGCTGCTTTCATGATCGTACTTTCCGTTTTGCAAGGATTTAACGCCTATATAGACGAAAAGATCGCCGGCATCGGCTCTAATTCGTTCACAATTCAGCGTTTCAATTTTTCCGACTTTAAAGATACGGATACGATCGCCGAAGCACAGCGCCGTAATAAGGAACTAACATTTGAAGATCTCGAATATATTCGCAATCGCTCAGTTTTGATCGACAAGATCGGTGCAAAAGCGGGCGGGAATCGGAGAACGGTCAAGGTCGGCAATGTCTCGATGGAGGACGTGATCGTCGACGGCGCCGAACCGGTAATTGGCGAGATCGAAAAGATCGATGTGCTCGAGGGACGGTATTTTACGACCGCCGAGAATAACAACTCGATGCGTGTTGCATTCATCGGCACGGACGTTCGCGACAAGCTATTTCCACAGGGTGACGCAATTGGAAGCGAAATAGATATTCGCGGAATTCCATATCGTGTGATCGGGGTCCGGGTTGCAAAAGGCACCGTCTTTGGCCAGCCGCAAGATGCATTTATACAGCTTCCGATCAAGACATTTGGTGCGAATTTCGGCGGTTTTCGCGGCAACCGATATCTTTATTTTGTAGCAACGGCAAGATCAGACAAGCTTTTCAACGACACCGTGGACGAAGTGCGGACGATCATGCGGCAACATCGCAAGCTTGAGGCCGGTGAAAAAGACACGTTCGGCATCGTAACCCCGGACGCGATCTCGGGCCTGCGCGATAGTATTTTCGGGACGACTTCGATCGTAATTTTGGCAGTGCCGTCTATTGCCCTGATCGTCGGCGCGATCGTGATAATGAACATCATGCTCGTC
>JBJMGN010000432.1:0-3623 GCA_045807885.1 Pyrinomonadaceae bacterium
GGCTTACAGATCTTTATCCATGCCATTGGTGACCGAGCGAATGCAACGATCCTAGATTATTTTGAAAATGCAGAGAACGTGAACGGGGCGCGCGATCGTCGTTTTCGAATCGAACATGCGCAGCACCTTCGCCAGGAGGATATAGCCCGGTTCGGTAAATTAAAGGTAGTCGCCTCTATGCAGCCGTTTCATATAATCGACGATGGTCGCTGGGCATGGAAGCGGTTAGACGAGAAAAGACTAAAAGGCACGTACGCTTTTCGCACAATACTTGATAGTGGTGGAATACTCGCATTCGGATCAGATTCTCCGGTGGCTCCAATGAACCCTATCTGGGGAATTTATGCGGCGGTGACCCGACGAACCTTGGACGACAAGAATCCAAACGGCTGGATATCGGAGCAAAAGATTTCCGTAGACGACGCCGTTAAGGGTTTTACGTGGGGCTCGGCATATGGTGAATTTCAGGAGGGTATAAAGGGCACGATCGAAGTCGGCAAGTTTGCCGATCTTGTGATGCTTTCCGACGATATCTTTTCGATCGATCCTGTGAAGATCCGGGACGTAAAAGTTCTTATGACGATCGTTGACGGCAATGTTGTATACGAAGGGAAATGAAGTTTTTTTCGGCTGTACTTATTTTGCTTTCGGCGCTCGATTCATTCGCCTTACCCGCCGGAGCTGACCTGATCGTCATCAACGCTAATGTGCGAACAATGGCTTCGTCACCCTCAAGGGCCGAGGCCATTGCTGTTTCCGACGGAAAGATAACTGCGATCGGTACTTCCAAGGCGATTCGCGAGCTTGCTGATGAAAATACCCGCGTCATCGACGCCGGCGGTAAGCTGGTGCTGCCGGGTTTTAATGATGCTCATGTGCATTTCGGCGCGATCGGCAATACCTTCTCTTCGGTAAAACTGGACGATGTACGGTCCCCGGCCGAGTTCGCGGCCCGGATCGCATCGGTCGCACAATTTATCCCTAAAGGCCGATGGATCTTGGGAAGCGGGTGGGACAACACACGATGGGTTCCTAACGACTTGCCGACGAAAGCACTTGTCGATGAATTAACGCCGGACAACCCCGTTTTTGTTTACAACATGGACGGCAAGGCCGTGTTTGTTAATTCCGCAACTTTGAAACTGGCCGCGATAGATAAATCCGTCAAAGAGCCGCCTGGTGGACTAGTTCATCGCGATCCATCCGGTGAGCCTAGCGGCGTTTTTCGCGGAAATGCCGTTGCGCTCATTTCGAAATTTGTTCCTATAAACCATACGAGAAATTGGGTTGAGATAATCCTTTCAGCTTCGAAATATGCCGCTAGTTTGGGAGTTACCAGTGTCCAGGATACGCATTCCGATGATCTTTCTGTCCCGCTTCGCGAACTCTCACTGAGCGGAAAGCTTAAGACCCGCGTTTATGACTGCATAACGCTTTCGGATTGGCAAAAACTCGCTGCGAAAGGCGTAAAGGCAGCCTCGGGCGACGCAATGGTACGTGCCGGATGCGTAAAATTCTTTGCCGAGGACGATACTAAAGAAATAGCGGAACTCGACCAGGACATTGCAGGTGCAGATAAGGCCAGGCTGCAAGTCGCAATTCATGCGATCGGCCCGCGTCCGAATGAAATAGTACTTTCTTCATTCGAAAAGGCGATAAAGGCTAATGGGCCACGCGACCGCCGTTTTCGGGTCGAACACGCTCACAATGTAAATGCGCAAGATTGGCCTCGGTTTTTACGCTCGAACATTATCGCGTCGATGCAGCCTTGGCTTTTTTATGGCGAGAATGGTGCGGGGTTGGACGATTTTAGAAAGATCTTTGAACAAAACACGGTTGTCGCATTTGGATCCGACGCCTCAATTACCGACTTTAACCCGATGATGGGGATTTACGCGGCCGTATCAGGTAAAAATGCGATCTCGGTTGAACAAGCAGTGCGCGCGTACACGGTGGGCTCAGCGTTTGCCGAATTTCAAGAGAAAGTGAAAGGTACTATCGAAGTTGGTAAACTTGCGGATGTTGTCATACTTTCAGAAGATATCTTTTCGATCGATCGAGCAAAGATTCGAAACGTTCGGGTCGATACAACGATCGTTAGCGGCAGCGTCGTTTTTCAACGGAATTAGGGGATTTAATTATGATATTTGTATTTACGTTAACCTGCTTTTTGTTTTTATTTGCAATTAATCTGTCTGCGCAGGGCGAGCCTGTAGCAAAAAACCAGGAGAATGCTCCGGTCACCCTGAAATCTGGTGACACCATCAAGCGCGGTGGGGAGCTTTCGAGTTCTACAAAGAAGGTTTCGCTGGAAAAGGTCTTAAGTGAACCGACGAAATTTGCCGATCAGAAGGTAGCTGTTAGCGGCGTGATCGTTCGTTCCTGCAAGATGGAAGGCTGTTGGATGGAAATGGCGGAGAAAGAAGGCGGTAGGTCCGTTCGCGTAACTTTCGGCGATCATGCTTTTTTTATTCCGCTCAACGCCGCCGGCATGAAGGTGAAAGCTGAGGGTATGTTTAAGACCAAGACCCTTACCAAAGAACACGTTGATCATTTGATCAATGAAGACGGCGCGAAGTTTGAAAACCGAAATGCTGATGGGACTGTGACGGAGATCTCGTTCGATGCTACCGGCGTTGAACTGACGAAACTAAAGTAGTTCGTTAAATTGACTTGCCCGCGTATTACCCGAATTCGCACGAATAGAATTTCTTCTAAATTGTGCCGATTTGAGTAATATGCGGGCAAATCTATTTCGCCAAATAGTGATCCGCTACTTCCTTAAAAAACGAATCTCAATGAAAGCTGCACCTGTCTCGGGTCGCCGATCCCTTGACGCAAGTAGCCATTAAAGTCGAACAGGCTTGGTGCGGTCAAAGAGAATTGATTCCCGGGAACAGACAGTGAATTGATAAAGTTGTCGTTATTGAATGTGTTGAACATTTCAATCTGCGGTATCAGCTGCATAGACTCACCGAATCTGAAAGCTCGTCCAAGCCGCCAGTCGAACGAGAAGTAATCATTGTCCTTTCGCAAAGTATTGCGGCTCGTTACGCCGTTAACGAGAACGAAAGGTGTGGCTGTGTTCGGCGGGTTCGGCGGAGTAGCTGGTTGTGCGGATCGATACTGAACGCGCGGGCTCAACTCAAGTTTCCACGGCAATTCAATGTAACCGAAGAAATTGAATTTGTGCGTTACGTCACGATCTGCCAATGAATAATCGAGGCCTGGGTTGAATGGATCAATCGAACGATCTGTAAACGGATCTCGCTCATTTGAGTCGTCATCTTTGTCCCTTGACCAGACGTAGTTTGCTTCCAATTGGAAACGATTGCTAAGACGCTTTCTAACGCCGCTAGTGAATCCGTAGTAAGCTGACTTTCCGACGGAGGTGTGGAAAAACGCATCACCCAAATACGGAGCGAAGCTAAACAGCGGCGCCCGACCGGGATTCAAAAATCGCGTGAGATGCCTGCCTTTTGAGTACGTGAAATCAAAGTACAACGCCCAGTCGGGTGCTATTTCTTGTTCATACGCCACGTTAAAAGTATAGATCCGTGGATTTTGGTAATCGCGGTCGAACACGTGGACGCCAGAAAAACAAGGAAACGGATTTACCGGAC
>JBJMGN010000433.1:0-7567 GCA_045807885.1 Pyrinomonadaceae bacterium
AATTAACGGTTACTCGTAACCGATCATCAGATCGCTGAAGGCTCCCTTCGAGTACTGCATCAGTTTCGAGTTGCTTTGCCGCTGTTAGCGCGTCCGTGTCGTCATTAAGATATCGGCGAACGGCACTCGTGGGACGCACGATAAGTTGTCCGGTCTGGCTGATCCGCCGAATGATCGCATCGGCAATACCCATTCCGACATAATTATCGCCGGCGTCGAGTGGTTTGAGGGGAAGGACCGCGAGCGAGTGAATCGGAGGCTCTTCTGTCGTGTTATTCAGCAAGTTTCTGCTGACGGAATTCGTTGAGAGTGAGCGATAGGCGACGAAGCTAACTGCGAAAACCAAAATTGCGATCACCGTGAAGATAATTGGCTTTCTTTTTGAGGTGAAACTGCTAGTTGCTTGGATCTCGTTCGGAATCTGTGTGCGGGTTACATCCTCGCTTGACGGGGGAATATTCAATAACGCTGTCGCAGGTTCATTACTGCCCGGGCCATATAGAAGTGAGGTTCCATCATCGAGACAGAATTTTAACGTTTCGTCGTCGTAAACTCGTCTGCACTGTGGACACTGCTTCATTGTTCCGACATCCATCCGGAGAATAAAACGGGATCCCTGGAAACAGCCAGGCCTGTCGCTGGTAGTGTCGACCTGGTTACGGCAGGCCGATCTTTTTAACGATCTCAGCAAATCGTGGATCGGCGCGGATTTCGTCCCACTCAGGTGAGACCTTGAGCGTGAAAACGTCGTCGTTGATCCTGTTCTGGAGAGCACTTTCCAACATTTTAAACGCCTCGTCACGCAGACCGAGGCGCGCGTAGATACGAGCCAATTCGCTCGGCGAACGAGCCTTTCCTTTTTTTTCGTTTTCCAGAGTGATCTTGAGTATCTCGGACCAATATCCCTTCGGCCCTGACGTTTTTAAGGCGTTTAGGATCGCCTGCTTCCCTTTGGCGACGTCCTCTGGGTTCGCGCCTTCGAGCATCAATCTCTTCTCATGTGCATCCAGCGCGTCTTCAAATCTTCCGACGGTCTGATAAACGCGTGCCAGATATTTGAAGGTGCGATTATAGGTCGGGTCGATCTCTATCAATTTCTTAAGATGGTCGATCGATTGGTCGTACTGACGCGCATAATAAAGCGCCATACCGTAGTCGGTCCCGATCGCGAGCGAGAACGGATCGATCTCAAGCGCCTTTCTATAAACATTAAGGCCTTCGTCAAACCGCCCCCAAGTCACCAGCGTTTCCGCCCACCAGTGATAAGTCGTACTGTAGTTCGGGCTGAGCTCGATCGCTTTTTTAAACTCGGCTTCACCGCGAACATGATCGCGTTCGAAGGTATCGTAATATGTCGCAAGTGCAGCGTGCGGCTCGCCAAGCGTCGGGTCGAGTTCGATCGCCTTCAGAGCAGCCGCCTTGACTTTCGGAAAGAGCACGTCGTCCGAGTCTGCACCGCTGAGCACATAGCTTTCGGCCAGACCTACATAGGCCATCGCGTAGTTAGGATCTTTTTCGATCGCCTGCTGAAAATATTCGATAGCTTTTGCCGTGGTTTGATCGGTCCGCTTGTTCCAGTTGTAGCGCCCCTGAAGATACAGTTGGTAGGCTTCGGTATTTTGTGTTTGGTTCTTTACGATCTTGTTTTCTTCAGCGCCCGTAAGGCGCGCCCGAAGTTTTTGGGAAAGGTCGCGTGCTATTTCCGATTGCACTGCAGCAAGGTCGCCCGCCTTTCGCGCGTATTGTTCACCCCAGATCTGGTTCCCAGTTGCGCCATCCACCAGGTCGAGACTGATCGTCAGATTGTCGCCGCGCTGGGTGACGCGTCCGTTCAATACGGCCTGCACTTTGAGATCGGCGGCTACTTGTTGCGGCTCGATATCTTTTCCTTTATATCGAAAAACGGAACTTCGCGCCTTTACGGAAAGCTTTGAGATCTGCGAAAGACTGTTTATCAAACTCTCGGTTACGCCGTCCGACAAATACTCCAACTCTTGATTTCCGCTTGCGTTCTCAAACGGCATTATGGCAAGCGATTCGATTTGACCTGAGTTTGCCGAACTTAAATATCGATAACCTAAAATTCCGGCGAAAAGTATTAGCACCCCGACGGCTGCAATTACCAGGTAGCTTCTCGTTTTCGAAGAATGTGGAGTTTGTGGAATCGCGGGAATGTTTCCGGTTAGAAAATCGCTCGATCGAAAGCTTCGCGTTTGATCTTCACTCGTGACGTGAGGCGACGGAATGATCTTGGTCGCCGGTTCGCTATCGGCTGCCCGTTCGGTAAGCACAGTCCCGTCTTCAAGACAATAATTCAGAGTCTCATCGGCATAAACCAGCTTGCATTGCGGACATTGCTTCATCGTTCGAGTGAATAACCAAAAGGATTATCACTCAAAATGAGCCTGTCGTCATATGCGCAGCGGCATCACAATGTATTTGTAGTCGTAAGCGGTGTCGCCGGAGATTCGGATCTGGGTAGCGGCGTTTGAGTCTTTGAACTCGAATGAGATGCGGGTCGGAGATTTGGTGTCGCGTGCGCGGGCCGCCCCGGCGTTAGTTCCATCGGACGCTGCTTCTGGGTTATCTTCCTGGCCACCGGCTGACGCAGGCTGTTCAGCAATCGTTCCTGCATTCTCCAATGCACCGACGTTATTGAGGAATTCCTGTAGGTATTGGTGATTGAATCCGAGTAGGACTTCCTCACCTTTATAGTCGGCCGGGACGACCTCGTTACCCTCACCCTCTTCTGATGACTGTGCGGTCACTTCGACTTCGCCATCGCGCACCGTCATGCGGATGGATCTGTTTCGCTCATCTGCCACGAGAGCGATGCGGCGGACAGCATTTCGCATATCAACCAGGTCGAAAACGACCTTTTTGTCGTTGTCCTTTGGCATCACCATTTCGTAGTTGGGGAAGTTGCCGGTGAGCTTTCGCGTGATCAGCAGGCGGCCCCCTGTTTCGAAATAGATGTGGTTCTGGTCCTCGCCAAAACTGACATCGCCGCCGGCTTCGCGCGAGATCTTTACGAGCTCAAGCAGGGCTTTTTTCGGTACCAGCGTGTCGATCGTCGCATCCTGTTTTTCGATCGTCTTTTCAATGAACGCAAGACGGTGGCCATCGGTTGTCACCATGCGCGCCTTGTCGCCGTCGATGACGAACTTCGCGCCGCTCAAGGTGAAGCGGCTTGTTTCGTTGGTGATAGCAAACGCAGTGTTCTGGATGAAGTAATTGAACACATCGGCGCCGAGCTTTAGCGGAGCTGACTTGAATATCGGGATCTCAGGATACTGTTCGCGGTTTACGCCGGCGAGGCGAAACTTTGCACGGCCGGCCTTGAGCTGCACCCATTCGTTGTCTTCTTTCTTAAAATGAACGTCCCCTTCGTCAAGCGTGCGTACAATGTCGAAAAGTTTGCGTGCCTGAATACACATTGCACCGCTCTGTTTGATCTCGGCATCGGCGTCGCAGCGAATGGTCACGTCGAGATCTGTTCCGACGATACGGATCGAATTTTCGCCTAAGCTTTCGATCAGGATATTCGAAAGCACAGGAATCGTACTCTTGCGTTCGACGACGCCCTGAATGTAGCCAAGTTCTTCCTTGAGAACGCTCTGTTTGATGGTGAATTCCATTTTCGTATTACTCCTGAAATTTTTGCCCGCAGATCATGCGAATATTTCTGATATTATAACTGAAACAATGTTTCGTTTATAGCGGTTCGTTGCTACTTTCTGTTAGATTCTTTAGCTCTTTGCTTTTACTCTTACTAATTAGATCAGATGATATTTTTAAACCGCATTAGTAATAGTGCCTGTGAATCTGTGAAAAACTAACGAAAAACCCCTAAGAATATGGTCGTTTCCGTCCACAATTTGGTGTGGAAAACCTGTGGAAAACTCATTAGTTTTGAGGAAAACTTGGGCCCGCCCGGCTTTTCCACCACCTTCCACAGTTAATTTGCCGGTAACAGTTCGGAAATGTGTAAATCTTTCCGTAAATTATTGTAAATATTATATTTACAATTTCCGTTCTTCGGAAAAGCTGTGGAAATCGAATTGTAAAAGATCACACAAAAAGCTGTTTAACTAGTTGCAAAGACTATCGATTAAAGAACTGACTATGTTGTGGAAAACACGGTCTGCCTTTGTAAGGTTCTCGATCTTTTCAAAACTATGCATCACAGTCGTATGGTGCTTGCCGCCAAATTCACGACCGATCTCGGGGTAGCTGTGCCGCGTAAGCCGTTTACATAGATACATCGCTACCTGGCGCGGCATCGCTATTGCACGGCTGTTGTTCTTTGACTTAAGTTCGTCAACGGTCATTTGATAGTGAGCCGCTACGGTCCGCGCGATGCGGTCCATCGTCAGACCCTCGGCCCGCTCGCTCTCGATGATGCTTTTCATCGCTTCCTGAGCGACCATTTTTGAAATGGGGACGCCGCGCAGGCTTGCAATAGCAACAAGACGGAGCAGAGAACCCTCGAGCTCCCGAACGTTGCTCTTGATCTTGCTCGCAATGAAGATGGCGATCTCGTCCGTGAGATCGATGCCGTCCATGTCCGCTTTTCGTTTCAGGATAGCGATCTTCGTCTCAAGATCAGGCGGCTCAATGTCGGCGATCAGGCCCCATTCAAATCGGGAGTGCAATCTTTCCTCAAGCGTCGGGATTTCACGCGGCGGACAATCACTCGTGAGCACGATTTGTTTCTGGTCGTTATGCAGAGTGTTGAACGTATGAAAAAATTCCGTCTGCGTACGCTCCTTTCCGGCGAAGAACTGAATGTCGTCCATCAAAAGAACGTCGATCGAACGATACTTGGCGCGAAACGCCTCGGTCTTATCGAACCGGATCGCGTTGATCAGCTCGTTCATGAATTTTTCACTTGTAACGTATGCGACGCTGAGATGTTTGTTGTGTACTTTTATCGAGTGACCGATCGCGTGCATCAAGTGCGTTTTGCCCAAACCGGTTCCGCCGTAAAGGAAAAGCGGGTTGTAACTTTTGCCTGGTGAGTCGGCCGCGCCCTTGGCAGCGGCGTGCGCGAATTGATTCGATGTGCCGACAACAAATTTTTCGAACGTATATTTCGGATTAAGCGAACTGTCGGTAAGCGCCGCGTTGTCATCCGAAACACTTATATGTAAAGCGCGTTCATTGTTTGCAATGTCAATTGCTGAGAGTTCGACGCTTTTCGGCTTCGATTGTTCTTCCAGTGTCCATTCGAGCCGGCAACCCTCAAGTCCAATGTCGCAAAGGACTTCATTGATCATCGTCGAGTAATAACGCGATACCCAATCTTTCGTGATGTCGGCTGCGGTCAGGTTGATGATGCGATTATCGGGATCGAATCCGTCAAAAGTTATTCGCCGGAACCACGTATCGAACACATTCGCGTTTAAGCGCTTTTCCACATGTGCAAGAACGTCATTCCAAACGCTGATTGTGGCTGCAGAGGGTTCCAAAATTAGCACTCCAAAAAAGGAAAATTAACGCAAAAAATATCCACCACGCATCGTGTTTTGAACGGCTCCAGATTGCCCGCCAGTGATGGTCAAAACCTTTCCTGCGTACCGCTTGTTCCCTGCTCTGATATGGCGGATGAAAACAAAAGAGGTTTAGGATTTCCACACCTTTTTCCACAGGACTGTGGAAAGGCGCTTAAACCTTAAAGTGTAACATTAAGCTATTTGTTTTCAATGCTTTACAAGGGCAACTGTCGTTAAAGCGGGAGTCAGATTAACATAGCGGTAACGTCATTGCAAATAAAAATCCACAGATGAAAGAATATATTTTCTATGTCAGTTAAGTTCTTTTTTATACAATGGTTTGACCAAAAAAACGCCTTGGAATTGAGCGAAAAATTGTTGAATTTCGAGCTCGGATCAGGCGAAATTTTGCACTTTTTTTCGTCAATGTTAAAGACCGAGCATAACTACATCGATGCAGACTTTAGAAGTCGCCTCGAATCAATATGCCACGGTCTTGTTTTGGTCAGCGAAACGGATAGCGACGTGGTGCCGATTTTCGGATCGATACCAAATTCGGATGAAGCTGAAGAGCTTCTCGAAAGCGTAGGCATGAAAGTCGGAACCCCAATTACGACGGTAGGTTTCGAGGATTTTTTTGAGCGGTTATCAAAGCAGCACGATTGGTTCACCAATGAACAGGTAGAAAACGCGCGCGGATTTCGCGCGCTTAAACTTGTGTTCGACAATGAGCTTAAGAAAATAAAAGTCTTCAAGATCGGAAAGAACAATTTACAGATCGTTGTGATCGGCCAGGACCGGAACGGTTTTGCGGTGGGTGTGACGATGCATGCAATTGAGACCTGAGATTATTCGACCGCGAAATCGAGTTCCACGGCCGCAGGTTTATCAATCGAAAGTCGGTTATCAAGTACAAGGTAATATACGCCCGGCGTCAGAACGCGATGGATCTTTCCCGAAGGTACGCTGCCAGTCGACACCGCGGCTTGAAATTCTCCGCCCTCCCTCCATTTTTCAAAATCGGATTCTGTCAGGATTAAACACCCGATGCGCGGCTTGCCGCTGGATATTTGAAATTTGCCTTTCACGGTCGCCCGTCGGTTGAAATTCACGCGATATTGTAGAAACGAACCAGGTTCGATTTTTAAGCTTCCGGTCGCGATTGGGCCTTCGGCCGTGTAGATCGGAACGTTTGATGATTGCGAAAGGTCGACCGAGGCGACAGGCGGCGGATTTACCTTAAACAAATAAATAATGACCAGCGCAATAACGACGCATCCGCCGATCGTGATCCAAAGTCGATTTTGATCTCTCAAGCTTTTGTTGAACTTGATCAGTTTTTACGAGCAAACTCTACCAGATATCTACGAATCTCGTCACGCACGCGCCGAAAAACGGCAATTGTTTCCTCGTATGTTGCCGTTTCGGATGCCGGCGGATCGTCGAAGCTTTGGTGAATCTTCACCGTCGCGTTCGGAAAGACAGGACACAACTCTTTTGCATTGTCGCAAACCGTAATAACGAAATCGAAATTCTCATTTACAAATCGATCTACCGACTTCGATGTCTGGTGTGAAATATCGATACCGATCTCGCGCATCACTTCGATCGCTTCGGAACGAACGCTCGACGGGTTCATTCCAGCGCTTTCGACTTCAAACCTGCCGCCTGCAATGTTTCGCAAAAGGCCCTCAGCCATCTGGCTGCGAGCCGAGTTGCCGGTACATAGAATCAAGACGCGTTTTTTAGTGCTCATTTTGTTTTGGTACAAGCCAATCGAAACAGAACGAGCCTGTGAGGCCGCCCACAAACTGAGTAGCAATGAAGGCAGGGGCGTCTGCGGGGCGGATTCCTGCGAAGGTGTCGCTGAATGCTCTTGCGATCGTTACCGCAGGATTTGCGAATGAGGTTGACGAGGTAAACCAGTAAGCCGCCGTGATAAATGCCGCGACCGATAGAGCGACGATCGCAACGTTATGTCGACGAGAAACGGCAATGATCACCCCGATCAATCCAAAACTTGCGATGAATTCGCCAAGCCATTGTTCTGCACCGGTGCGAATTTTCGTAGA
>JBJMGN010000434.1:0-6698 GCA_045807885.1 Pyrinomonadaceae bacterium
CGATGACGCAGGCAAAAGATGATCCCAAAACACTTTTCGTCGGGTCAACAACCGGTGTTTGGGTATCAAAAAACTCGGGCGAGGACTGGACTCAGCTTTCATCAACGTCGATGCCGGTAAATGTCAATTCACTTGAGGTCGATCCTAAAAAAAGCTCGACGATTTATGCAGGCACATCCTGGCGGCCGTACAAATCGACCGACAGCGGAAAGAACTGGCGCTTGATCAAATCGGGAATGATCGACGATTCGGATGTTTTTGCGATCACTGTGAATTCAAAGGACAATGATCATTTGTTTGCATCGGCATGCAGCGGAATCTACGAATCGCTGAACGGCGGCGACCAATGGAAAAAGATAAATGGGATTCCGTCGACATCTCGAAGAACGCGAGCGATCGTTCAGCATCCCTCGATCAAAGGAACTGTTTTCGCCGGAACGACAGAAGGATTTTGGCTCTCAACAACGGGAGGTAAATCGTGGAGCCTGACGACGCAAAGAAATCTTGAGATCAATTCGATAGCGGTCCATCCTGACGATCCGCAACGTATTTATATCGCTACAAATGTTTATGGTGTGATGATCTCGGAGGACGGCGGCAAGAATTTCGCTCCCTCGAATGCTAGCTTTACGAGCCGTTTTACTTACTCAGTAACTGCTGACTCCAGCCAGCCGCATCGGCTTTATGCGACGACGCAGAACACGGCATCGAGCGGCGGTTTTGTATTTTACAGCTCGGACGGCGGCCAGACCTGGTCCCAATCAAAGGGAATTGATCCGAACAGAGTTTCACCGTTCACCATTCTTCAGGACAGAACGACCCCAGAATCGATGTTATTGGGGACTAATCAAGGGATATATCGTTCCGTGGACCGCGGAATCTCGTGGACACTAATCGAACCTCCGAAGCCGCCCGTAAAGAAGGGCGGCAAGGGTGCGGCAACAGCGAAAAAAGGGGTCGCTGCCGCGGTGAAGACTACTGCTACAGTGAAAAAACCTGCTCTGGTAAAGCCTGTCGAACCCGCGGACGCTGGTCCGCAGGTAATTCCGGTTTTGACTGAAAAGGTAAAGGTACTGGCGTTCACTGAAGATGGAAAGAATGGCATCTTGGCTGGAACCGACAACGGGTTATATCGCACGTACGACATTGCAAAGGGTTGGGAGAAACTCCCATTCGGGGAGACGCTGAATTCAAATGTCTTTGTTATTTATTCAACGCCGCTCATTCCTGGAACTATTTGGGTTGGAACGGCCTCCTCGGGCGTGATCGTTTCACGGGATGACGGAAAGACGTGGGAACGTCTCAGCGTGGTTCCCGATAACACTCCTGTAAGTTCTATCGCGGTTGATCCAAAACGGCCTAACAACGTTTATATAGGAACGATTCAGACATTTTATGTAAGCCGGGACGGCGGGCGGAATTGGAGTCGGCGCGGTGGTGGGCTACCCCTTGGAAATTACACGAGCATTTTGATCAATCCGAACAACACGGATGAAATGTACATATCCAGTGCGATCGAAACCGATGGCGGTATCTTTTATTCCGAAGACGCCGGTCAGAGATGGAAAAGACTCGATTCGAAAGATATGAAAATCCCAAGCCGTCGCGTTTGGTCGATGGCATTTGATCCGCAGGATTCAAAACGCATTTTTGCTGGATCGCACTCTTCGGGCGTTTACGTAATTGAAAGGCGAGCCGACACTGCGAAAGCAGCAGTAGCTTCGCCTTCCCAGCCGAATTGATAGATCTGGAAATTTAAAAGAAAAGGGACGCGTTTACGGCGCGTCTCTTTTCATTTGTGCCAATATCGTACGCACTCTATAATTTCAGTATTCGGGAGCCTCAACAAACGATGCCGGAGAGCGCATGTCGCGAACAAAGCGAAACGATCGAATTGCGGTTTGAGGACCTGCCGTTTTCAAAAATTCCCGGCCAGTCGAAGCTCTTTCTCGAGTATCTAAAAGATTCATCCGCATTGAAGGAATTTTACCCTTCTGCAGTGAGAGAGATCAGCGACCTTGCTGCTCGAAAGGACGAAGTTCTCGACAATTATTCGGTCGATCGCGACGTGATTTGCGACATTCTCGTGGAACAAAACGAATTGTTCGGCAGTGGCGAAAGGACGTTCGCAAATATCAACGATCTTCGACAGACGGGAACCGTTACAGTGCTCACGGGACAGCAGGCCGGCCTTTTCACCGGGCCGCTTTACACGATCTACAAGGCTCTGACGGCAATCCGTTTTGCGGAGAAGCTCAGCAGGGACGGCGTGAAAACAGTGCCGATCTTTTGGATGGCGACGGAGGATCATGATTTTGAAGAGGTCGCAAATGCTTTTGCGCTCGACGTTGAATGCAGGCTGCTGGAAACGAGCATTTCGGTCGCGGAGCATGATAAGGGAAAGCCGGTCGGGGAAATACACTTCGATGAGCGGATTGACACCGCAATTGATGAGTGGCTGACGCTGTTTCCCGATACGGAATTCCTGAACGAGCTTCGTTCCGACGTGAAGGAAAGTTATTCGATCGGCGCGTCGTTCGGAAGATCATTCGGCACGCTTTTGGCGAAGTTGTTTTCGAAATACGGGCTGATCGTGTTTGATCCACTCGATCATCGTGTAAAACAGCTCGTCTCGCCGATCTACCAAAAAGCTATCGTCTGTACGCCGGAGATACTCGAGGCACTACGGCAAAGAAGCAAGGTGCTTGTCGATCGGGGTTACCACGCACAGGTGCTGATCGAGGACGATTACTTTCCACTCTTCTGGCATGACGACGCCGGCAAGCGGGTTTCGCTTAAAGGTGTCGGTGACGGGCAATATCGGGTCTCAGGATCGCGCGACACGATGACGATCGACGCTCTCGTGCGAGTAGCGAATAGTGAGCCTTCGCGGCTAAGTCCCGGCGTAATGCTTCGTCCCGCAGTGCAGGACCATTTGTTTCCGACAATATGTTATGTCGGCGGCGGTGCCGAGATCGCGTATTTCGCGCAGAATAGCGAGGTCTATCGTTTGTTGGAACGGCCCGTGACGCCGATATTTCATCGACAGAGCTTCACCGTGGTCGAGCCGCGGCATTCGCGCACGTTGGAAAAGTACGGGCTCAAATTCGAGGACGTATTTGCAGGGTTTGAAAAACTTTTGCCCGAGATCGTGGAACGTGTGATCGATCCGGAGACGCCACGCGTTTTCGCGGATGTCGAGGAAAAGATAAACACGGAATTGAACCGACTCGATCAAAAGCTTTCACAGATCGACTCGACATTGGCGAACAACCTGGCGACGCGGCGGCGAAAGGTCGTCTACCATATCGCGGCGCTCAGGACGAAATTCGAACGCGTGAGGATCGAGAAGGACGAGACCGCGAATCGACGGCTTCACGCGATGTTCGACGCGCTTTATCCGCACGGCGGTTTGCAGGAACGCACGTTAAATTTCGCGACATTTGCCGATCGCTACGGAATGCAGTTTGTCGATTGGGTATACGATTCGATCGACGCGGAAAACAAAGATCATCGCGTGCTTTATCTCTAATGAACAAGATCAGGATCCTTTCGGACAATCTCGCGAACCAGATCGCCGCCGGCGAAGTGGTGGAGCGGCCGGCGTCCGTAATCAAGGAGCTCGTCGAGAATTCGATCGACGCGGGTGCTTCGCGGATTCAGATCGACATTGAGCTCGGCGGACGGAGATTGATGAAGGTTTCCGACAACGGTTCAGGGATGACACGCGACGATGCGATCCTCGCGTTTGAGCGGCATGCGACCTCGAAGATCCGTGAACTTGAAGATCTCGGCCGGATCGGTACGCTTGGCTTTCGCGGCGAGGCGTTGGCGTCCATCGCATCTGTTGCGAAGGTTGAACTGACGACGAAGATCGAGGACGTTCTGGCGGCAACGCTCGTGCAGATCGAAGGCGGACGCCTCGTAGATGTTAAAGACGCCGCGCGTGCAACCGGAACAACCATCGCTGTCCGCGACTTGTTCTTCAATACCCCCGCGCGTCGAAAGTTTATGCGGTCCGAAGCTACCGAGAATTACCATCTCGCATCGATTGTCCAGCATTACGCTTTGGCACATCCGGAAACTGCTTTTACGCTCACAAACAACGGCAGGGAAGTGCTACAGGTGTCGCCGGCCAGGGACTTGCGGGAACGCGCGTTTCAGATCTTCGGCGCCGGGCTGCTCGAAAGTCTTTTACCGGTAAACGGAGGGCGTGAATATACGGCGATGGTGACCGGATATGTTTCGGCCCCACGTGAACGTCGGACGAACCGCGATTCGCAATACTTTTTTGTAAACCGCCGGTTCGTGCGTGACAAGACGATCGCCGGCGGGCTGCTGGAAGGATTTCGCTCGGTCTTGCCGCACGGCGTTTACCCGGTCGCGTTTCTGTTTGTCGATATACCCTTGGAAGAGATTGACGTGAATGTGCATCCGGCGAAGACGGAGATTCGCTTTCGACGAAGCGAGGCTGTCAAAGACGCAGTAGCTGAATCGGTCAGGAATGCGTTAGCAAGCGCGGAGATCGTTGCTGAGCTGGAAACGCCGGTCGAAACGACTAACGAGCAATTTATAGAGGCCGAGAAAATGGTTGCGGAGACGATTTCGCCCGCTGAACAGTCAAAAATGCGGTTCGAGTTTGAGGAAGTGCAGGCCAGCCCGACACAAACTTCTGAGGCTGAGGAAGTAGTTTCGGCGTCCACCGACTCAAACAATTATTTTTCTTACTCTCCGGATTTTGAAGACGATCAATTTGATTTTGAGGAGTTACGAGATGCTGAAGCAGATCAGCGAGCCACGACCGATGGCCAGCCTTCTCGAGATGACGCAAGAATCGAATCCGGTTCAACTCTGAATGGGGTGACAATAGCGGCTCCCATCTCCCTGCCGCCTATAAACTCTGCTGAAAAGTTTACAAAGTCAGCAGAAGTCGCGGACATCGCGGGGAACTCGATCAAACCGATCGCGCAGCTTCATGACAGTTTTATTATCGCGGTGGATAACGAGGGCCTTTTGCTCGTCGATCAGCACGTCGCGCATGAGCGGATACTTTTTGATAAATACAAGGCCCGCGAAACGGGCCGCGAGATCGAGTCGCAAAATCTTTTGCTTCCGGAAACGCTCGATCTTACTCCGTCGCAGTCGGAGGCGTTTCAATTGGTCGAAGAGCAGCTCGCCGAGCTCGGTTTCGACGTGATGAAGCTTTCCGGCCGAACCATCGCGATCAAGTCAATACCTACCGATCTTCCGACCGCTGAAGTTAAGAATCTGCTCTCCGAGATCCTGGATAACATAGAGGTGGACAAACGCGGGTCGGCGAAATCTACCTTGCGCGACGACATCGCCGCTTCGCTCGCCTGCAAAGCCGCGGTGAAGATCAATATGAAACTCACGCCGGAAAAAATGCAGTGGCTGATCGACAGGCTTCTACTCACCTCCTCACCGACTACCTGCCCGCACGGGAGGCCGGTCATTTTGAGATAGACGATGAAGGACATCGAACGAGGTTTTCACCGCACCTGATGAAGGCAGAACAAGACGAAAAACTGATCAGAGGTGTGGGCGTGACCGGGGCGACGACGCTGAACATGATCGATATGATCGGTGTTGGGCCGTTCATAACGATGCCCCTCATCATCGCGGCAATGGGCGGGCCGCAGGCGATGGTTGGGTGGATCGCGGGCGCCGTGCTTTGCATGTGTGACGGACTTGTGTGGGCCGAATTGGGTGCGTCGATGCCGAAATCTGGCGGACCTTACAATTATCTGAAAGAGATCTATGGGCCGAATCGGCTCGGCCGGCTGATGTCGTTTCTGTTCATCTGGCAGTTAACATTTTCGGCTCCTCTTTCTATCGCTTCTGGCGGTATCGGGCTTTCGCAATACGCTACGTATATTTTCCCGGGGATGGGCACCGCAAGGAAGCTCTCGGTCCCAATTCTGGGGACGGTGGAGATAAATTCCTTTCCCGTAATTTTCGTAGCCGTCGGTGTTTTGGCGATCGCGGTTTTTCTTCTTTACCGGCGAATAACGATCATCGAGAAGATGTCGAAGTTTTTTTGGATCGTGGTTATCGCGACGATCTTGTGGGTGATATTCGCCGGCATTTCTAATTTTGATCCTAAGCTCGCTTTCGATTTTCCGCCCGGCGCTTTTGAGCTTAAGCCTGAGTTCTTTTACGGGCTTGGTGCTGCGTTGCTGGTTGCGGTTTACGATTATTGGGGATACTACAACGTTAATTTTTTCGCCGGCGAGGTGAAAGAGCCGGAACGGACGATCCCGAAGGCAATTATTTATTCGATATTGCTTGTAGCTGCGATCTATATCGTGATGAATATCTCGATACTCGGCGTTATTCCGTGGCGCGAATTCAGCGCGGTTGCGGAAACCGACGCGCAGAAATACGTTGTTTCGGCCATGATGGAGCGGCTTTACGGCCCGACCGCGGGGGTGATCGCGACCGTATTGATAATCTTTACCGCGTTCGCGTCGGTATTTTCGCTGCTTCTCGGATATTCGCGCGTACCTTATGCGGCGGCGCTCGACGGGAATTATTTCAAGATCTTTTCGAAGATACACCCGAAACACCGCTTCCCCTATATTTCGCTTTTGACGATGGGCGGAATCGCGGCCGTCTTCTGCTTCTTTCGGCTCGCGGACGTGATCGCGGCTCTGGTGGTGATCCGCATCCTCATTCAG
>JBJMGN010000435.1:0-3105 GCA_045807885.1 Pyrinomonadaceae bacterium
AAAATGCCGAACGAAATGAAGCTGTAGAAGATGCGGACGAGGGCGTCCGCGTTCCATTGCCGATGAACAGGTTTCGGCCGAATGTGGTTGTACAGGGAAGCGGGCCGTTTGCGGAAGACAAATGGGCGAAGATCAGGATCGGCGAAACGATATTTCGAGTTGCGAAACCTTGCGCCCGATGCCAGATCCCGACTATCGATCAGGTCCGAGGTGAATTCGACGGCAAGGAACCGTCGCGAACGTTTGCGACATTCCGCATGGCAAAACAAGCCTTTCCCGATACCTATGAAGCGCTCCGACTTACGCCGAACTCTGTTTTGTTTGGTGAAAACCTGATCCCGGAAAATCCCGGCGGTACGCTATCGGTTGGCGACGCAGTCGAGGTCCTCGAATATCGGTCCTAAACACCAAGCCACCCTCAGGTCTTGGCTTTCTCAATGTCCAATCCTTCGGCGACGGACTGTATTGAATTGCGGCAGGTATTATCGTTCAAAATACCGAGCAGGCCGATGGACTTTCCATATCCTGTTAAGACGGTAAGGTAAGCAATGGCTCGATTTCCGGTAACGTAGATCTCGCCTTCGCCCGAGGTTAGCATCCACCCTTTAATTAGCTCGGTCTCTGTTTCCGGCGTTGTCAGTGCGCCCCACGGCTTTACAACGGTCTCGGCCCATTCTTTCGCGAAATCTTTTTTTGCAGAACCCTCGCTAGACCCTGCGGCGTGCAACGTAATATAACAAAACCGTCCAGCCCAACGATCAACCCGGCTAAAAACTACCGCGTCTTTTAGTTCGCGTTTTTCAAAGCCCCTTGGAGAAGTGAATTTGATCGGACCAAGTTTTTCCGTTTGTGCGAGGGCGGGGGCGATCGAAAAAAGAGAAAACGCCAAAATCAAGATCGCAATTGGCGTCTTTGGGTGTTTCATTCTCACTCCGATGCGAACCTACACGTCCGCACTATACTTCTAACGGTTTACCTGTCAGTTTTTCGAATGCCTGCAAATATCTTTGGCTTGTTGCTTCGGCGACCTCTGGCGGCAAAGCCGGCGCGGGCGGCGTTTTGTCCCAACTTAAGGTTTCGAGATATTCGCGTACAAATTGTTTATCGTAGGAAGCCTGTGGATGACCGGGATCGTATTTTGCCGCGTCCCAGAAACGAGATGAATCCGGTGTCAACACCTCGTCGATAAGCATGATATTACCCCGTTTGTCCTGCCCGAATTCGAACTTGGTATCGGCGATAATTATGCCGCAGCCGAGCGCATATTCGCTGGCTTCGGAATAAAGCTCTTTCGAGACCGACTTTAGGTCGGCGGCAATGTCGTGGCCGATGAGCTGAGAGAATTCGACCTGCGTTATATTGTCGTCGTGGCCCTGGGCCGCCTTGGTGGCCGGGGTGAAGATCGGATTCAGAAGCTTATCGCAATGCTTGAGGCCCGGCGGCAGATCACGTCCGCAAACCTTTTTCGTGGCTTTATAATCTTTCCATCCTGAACCTTCCAGATAACCGCGAACGACGCATTCAACCGGAAATACCTCGGCCTTTTTAACGAGCATCGAGCGTCCGCGAAGTTCTTCGTGTCCGCGGACAATGTCGGGCATTTTATCGAAATCGGCGGTGATGCAGTGGTTTGGAACGATATTCTCAAGCTTTTCGAACCAAAAGGCGGAAAGCTGCGTCAACACCTTTCCTTTATGCTCGATCGGCGTCGGCAGTACGACGTCGAAGGCGGAAAGGCGGTCAGTCGCGACAAGCAGCAGACGATCTTCGTCGATCTCGTAAACGTCTCGTACTTTGCCGCGGTGAATAAGTTTGAGGTCTGAAAATGAAGTTTCTAAAACAGTCTGAGCCGTAGCCATAACGTTTCTCTACAAATATTATGATGCTTTGTATCGTTGAAGTGAAGCGGACAAAATAGGCCTGCGAAATGCCGTTTTATTTATTTTTTGTTACCCTCATCTGCCGGGCCTGAGTTCGATCGGGAAGGCTGATCATCGAGCCCTCGAGGATATCGCCCTTGACCAAGAACTCCAGGAGCAAATGGACACGTTCATTTTTGAATTCGCTCGTCAAGGTTTGTTTCCGCGGGTCGTAAACAAAATCGAATTCTCCCATAAATTCGGGTTTGCCATTTACGATCTTATCTGCCGAAAGGTTAACTACGTTCGCTTTTCCGGCGACCGATTTTAGATGATAGACGACCTTTTCGTCATTACACGCCGGAAACTTTTCCTTATTAACGCAAGTCGAATCGCCGGTCCAATCGCCGACAAGTTTCGATGTTTCGTCATTGGTCTGCGAACAGCCGGGAATTACGCAGATCGATGCGATCAAGACCAAACATTGAAGGACAGATCCGATACTTTTCATGGTCACCTTCTCAAGTGGACGTCTTTGTGGCAATCGACGAAAGCCGGGTCAGCTTAGTGGCTTCTTCTAAACTCAATTTCAAGCCTGCATTGTATTCCGAATTGAAATCGGCGTCATTCAGGGCGGCGCGGATCTTTTCCATATACTTGTCGCGAAAAAGGACTTCGGCGGGTTCGCGAGCGTACCCGACCGATGCGCCGAGACTTTCAGCAAAGCCGGCCAAACGCGCGGAATTCAGGAAGTCTTCATTCTGCGCCGCGAGCGCGGCGAATCCATCGAAGATCAATCGGGTGTTTATCTTCTCTTCAAGTTCCGCGGCAACTGCTAAGGCCTCATCAAAATGCGCTCGAGCCTTTTCATAATCTCCAAGTGCAAAGTCTGAGGAACCGAGACTGTTGAGTTTTGTGCTTACACCCTCTCGATATCCCAATTTTCTAAATATAATTAGTGCCTGGTTTGTCAGCTCACGAGCGGTTTTGTAATCGGCTTCTGCGTTTGCAATATCCGCGAGCCGGCCCAGTGACGCACCCAAACCGAAGTCGTCATTCGTTTCGCTACTCAGTGAGACAGCCTTTTCGATCAGCGCTCGTGCGGATGCGTACTCTCGACCCATATACGAGAGTGCGTCGAGTCCGCGAATCGCTTGCGACTTACTATCCTTATCACCGTTTCGTGTCCGGAGGTCGAGGTCTTGATTGTATAGCTCTTCGGTTTTCTAAAGATCTACCTGAAACT
>JBJMGN010000436.1:0-5127 GCA_045807885.1 Pyrinomonadaceae bacterium
GGTCTGGAAACTGCGAAGCAATTTCTCAAATCCGTTTATAAATGTGCGGACCATTCCTACGCCGTCTTCGATCTGCGGATAATTTCCGTAATGCCGCCGCGAAGGTATCTCGACGCCGCCCTTGATATAGATCTCGTCGCCGAGGAATGCGAATGTGGTACCGAGCGTACGTCGAAACTCTTTTTGCAGTTTTTCGACCTGTTCGATCGTCCTTCGGCAGAATTCGGGGGTTACACGCGTCAGGCGTTCGTCGGTGTTATACCGCGTCAACGCGACCGGGACCACCGCGGTCGAAACCACTTTCGGATAATGCGCAGCCAGGTCGCGAAGCGTCTTTTCAAGCTGCACTCCGTCGTTTATCTCGGGACAAAGCACGACCTGTGCGTGGATCTCGATATCGTTATCCAGCAGCCGCTGCAGCTTGTCAGAAATGTCGGCACGCTTTTCGTCAACGCCCAGAAGATAAGCTCGCGTTTTCAGGTCGGTTGCATGCACCGAAACGTACTGCGGCGAAAGCCGCTGCTCGACGATCCGCTTCATCTCGTCTTCGGTGATCGACGATAGCGTTGTGTAGTTGCCGTAAAGAAACGAAAGCCGTATGTCTTCGTCGCGAACGAAAAGCGAGGGCCGCGCGTCCGCCGGATTCCCTTTGCAGAAACAAAAAATGCATTCGTTCGCGCATTGCCGCGGCACGATCTGCTCGAACATCAGCCCGAGGTCTTCCGATTCCTCGCGGTCAAATTCGATCTCAAGCGTTTCGCCGTTCGGTTTTTTTACATGAAACGTAAGCTCGGTCTCGCCGGCGGTTTGAAATCGGAAATCGAGGTAATCCCGCACTGCGCGGCCATTGACCTTTATGATGCGGTCGGCAGGGCGCAGCTCAAGCTCGTCCGCGACGCTGCCCGGCGTGACCTCCGTAATGATCACGCCCGGACGCCGAAGCTGCGTCACCGCCGGTGTTACTGCAAACTCGTACATTTCAAAACAAATTAGCCACGAATTTCACCAATTGCACAAATTAAAACTCCTATTCGTGTAATTCGTGTAATTCGTGGCTAAAGCACTTTCTTTATATTACGCCGCGGCCGCTTTCAGGTCGATCAGCGAATCGAGCGGCGTGTACTCCAACTCTTGTGATTCGGCAACCGCCTCGTAAGTGAGCTTGCCAGCGTAGGTGTTTACACCTTCGCAAAGACCTGCGTCTTCCTTGATGGCCTGTTCAAATCCTTTGTTCGCAAGATCGAGCGCGTACGGCAGCGTCGCATTCGTCAACGCAAATGTCGACGTGCGCGGGACCGCTCCGGGCATGTTCGCGACGCAATAATGCAAAACGCCTTCTTCGTAATAGGTCGGGTTCGAATGGGTCGTCGCGTGCGTCGTTTCAAAACAGCCGCCCTGATCGACGGCAACATCGACCAGCACCGCGCCTTGCGGGATCAAATGCAGCATGTCGCGCGTAACGAGTTTCGGGGCCGCGGCTCCGACAACCAGCACCGCGCCGATCACAAGATCTGCATGTGAGATCGCTTCTTCGATCGCGTATCGCGACGACGCAAGTGTCTGCACTTTCGAAAGGAAAATATCGTCGAGCTGACGAAGTCTATCAAGATTGCGATCGATGATCGTTACTTTCGCGCCCAAACCGACAGCCATCTTCGCCGCTTCGGTTCCAACGATCCCGCCGCCGATTATGACCACATTTGCCGCTGGAACGCCCGGTACACCGCCCAGCAAAATGCCGCGGCCGCCGTTCATTTTTTCAAGATAGGTCGCACCGACCTGCACTGACATTCGGCCCGCCACCTCAGACATCGGCGTCAAAAGCGGCAGCTTGCCGTCTTTCGTGATCGTTTCGTATGCGACGCCTGTCACTTTTCGCTCAAGCATGACGCGCGTCAATTCGAGCTCCGGTGCAAGATGCAGGTAAGTAAACAGCAGTTGGTTTTCGCGCATCCGCGGATATTCCGGCGCGACCGGCTCTTTGACCTTTACGATCATCTCGCCCGTCTCCCAAACCTGGTCTGCCGTATCCAGCAGTTTGCCGCCAGCTTTTACGTACTGTTCGTCGGTAAAGCCCGAGCCCTCGCCCGCCGTCTTTTGCACGAAAACGTCGTGTCCCGCGTGCGTCAATGCCAAAACACCCGCCGGCGTCAGCCCGACACGGTATTCATTGTCTTTGATCTCCTTAGGCAGACCAATTTTCATAAGAATTTTCTCCGAATTTCAGAATCGTTATAAGTAATTGCGATAAACAAAGATTGTACGTTTTTTTGGCCGATTTTCTAAATCGAATCGTGTCTTTTCTGGTTGGCACGAAATCCCTTTGAAGGCGGCTGATTCTCAGTTATCCTCGATTCAGCATGGAATCCACGATCCTTTCTGAACTGGAAAAGCAACGCATGATCGATAGAAGGTCGTTTTTGCAAAAGGCGGGTTTGGCGACAGGTTTTGCCCTCGCAGCCGGCAGCAGTGGGCTCCGGGCGCTTGCACAACAAGCTCAACGCAGCATCGCTCCGGTAAAAGTCTCACGCGATCGGATCATCCGCGAGATCGTTGGCCTTCGTCCCTTCCGAAGCGAAGGATACGTTGTCGAAGCGCAAAAGATCGGCAGCAAGCTTCTCATTCACAACTACGGCCATGGCGGTGCCGGAATTACATTGTCTTGGGGCACGGCTACGCAGGCGGTCGATCTTGTACGCGATCTGCCCGCTCCGGCACAAACACGTAAGGGTCGCCCAACTCCAAGACGTTTCGCCGTTATCGGCTGCGGTGTCAATGGCCTTTCGACCGCTATCATGCTGCAGCGGCGTTATCAGGACGGGCCTGGAACAGTTACGATCTACGCCCGCGACCTGCCGCCGCAAACGACTTCGAACATCGCGGCGGGATACTGGGCGCCGGTTTCGTTGTTTGATGAAGAAGCTGTATCGGCAAAATGGAAGGAGCAATTTCGAGCCGCTGCGCGTATCTCAAATCGGGCGTACCAGCTTCTGGTTGGCCCCGAATATGGAGTTCGCTGGCTGGACATTTTCACCTTTTATCGCAACGAGGCGAACCTCCAGGGCGAGCTTGCAGGTGGTAACGATCTGTATCCGCAGCAGATCATCCATCGTGATCCGGCAAATTATTTTGGCGTTCCGATCGTTCGCCAGCATAGCTCGATGATGATCGAGCCGCCGATCTATCTTCGAGCGCTTCTACGCGATTTCTACAACGCGGGCGGCAGGATCGTCGTGAAGGAATTTAAAACCCGCGACGAGGTAATGCGGCTGAGCGAACCGGTCATCTTCAATTGCAGCGGCCTTGGTGCCCGACAGTTGTTCGGCGATGAAAAGCTCATCCCAGCCCGCGGGCAATTGGAAGTGTTGCTGCCGCAGCCTGAGATCGATTACGGGTACATCGGCCAGGGTCATATGTTCCCGCGTTCGGACGGAATTTTCCTCGGCGGTACTTTCGACCGCGACGATTGGTCATTAGCCGTGAATCCGGATCAATCGTCCCAGATCCTCAATACCCACACGAACATATTGAAAGGTTGGAAAGGCTGAAGGCCGTGCGATAGTCGACACGCAAAGATCATTGATTTTATGCATATAAATAATGCATACTGATATGCATGCGAACAACAGTGATCATAAAGGATGAGGTTCTAAAGAAAGCGGCCGAGCTGACCGGTATACGCGAGAAGACGGCTCTATTGCACGCCGGCTTGGAGGCCCTGATCGAAAAGAAGTCACGCGAGCGTCTTGCAGCGCTGGGTGGATCGGATCCGAAAGCAGAAGCGGGCCGAAGACGTCGATGATACTTGTCGACACGTCCGTTTGGATCGATCATCTCCGGCATTCAGAGAAACAACTGCAATATCTCCTCGAAAAAGGATCGGTCCTAACTCATCCGCTCGTTATTGAGGAGTTGGCCTGCGGTCATTTGCGAGATCGCAAAGAGATCATCGAAACGTTGCATGACCTTCCGGTAGCGCCCGTTGCGACGCATACAGAGGTCCTAGAGCTGATCTCCAACAAAACGCTTTATGCAGTAGGGCTTGGGGCCGTCGATGTTCATTTGATCGCGTCGGCGATGCTAGCCGACGCCCAAATTTGGAGTAAGGATAAGGCTTTAACACGCGAAGCGAAACGATTAGCGATCAACGCCTAGATATCCACCACATCGATCTGTGCCCTTTGAAGCTTGCCCGAGTAATCGACGTAGAGCGATTTCCATTCACTGAAGATGTCGAGCACCTGTGTGCCGGCTTCGCGATGGCCGTTGCCGGTGGCTTTTGTACCGCCAAACGGCAAATGGACCTCGGCCCCGATAGTGGCAGAGTTCACGTAACAAATGCCGGTGTAAAGTTCCTGCATGGCGTGAAAAGCGTTATTGACGTCCTGCGTATAGATCGCCGACGAGAGCCCGTACTTCACGCCGTTGACGATGTCGATCGCTTCGTCGAGCGTGCCAAAAGGAATGACACAAGTGACCGGCCCAAAGATCTCTTCCTGTTCGATCCGCATCCCGGGCTTAACATTTGTAAAGACCGTCGGTTCGATAAACCAGCCCTTCGCGTGATCGCCCTTGGTAAGCTGTTTGCCGCCGCACGCTAGGGTCGCTTTGTCGACCTGCTGGCCGACACGGATATAGCCGAGTATCGTTTGCATTGCATCTTCGTGTATGACCGGCCCGACATCCGTCTTCGGATCGAGTCCATTGCCGACACGAAGCTTCTTTGTACGTTCGACCAGCTTTTCGCTGAACTTCTTATAGATCTTTTTATGAACTACCAGCCGCGACGAAGCCGTGCAGCGTTGCCCGCTCGTCCCGAATGCACCCCACAACGAACCTTCGACCGCGTTGTCGATATCGGCATCGTCCATTACGATGATCGCGTTCTTGCCGCCCATTTCGAGCGAGACAATTTTGTTCTCACGCGCGCATTGCTCGGCGATGACGCGGCCGGTAGCGGTCGAGCCGGTGAACGAGATAAGCCGAACATCCTTATGTCCGACAAGCGTCGGCCCGATGTCCGAGCCATGGCCGTTGACAAGGTTTACGACGCCCTTCGGAATGCCCGCCTTCTCGCATGCTTTTATCAAATTCAGGGACGAAAGCGGCACGTCCTCGCCCGATTTC
>JBJMGN010000437.1:0-4374 GCA_045807885.1 Pyrinomonadaceae bacterium
GTCCGATAGCTGAAAAGCTCGAACCGGTTGTTATGTTGAACGAACGGCTATCGTTATTTAGCGGTATCGACTTCGTCTCTTGTGCCGAGAGTAGCTGGGCCGAAAGAGTGAAAACGAGTATTACAGAAAGTGCAAATGTCCGGAATTGAAACATAAATTCCCCTCGGCGAAACACTGAACGCAGCGAACAACCGCAGCGTTTTTCAAATATTGTTTGAACTTGAGAAATGTCTAATCCCCTTCGTTTTCCATCAAAATCAGCCTGTTTGCGATTGGAACCAGTTTGCGGGAAAATCAGCGTATGCCCGACCCAAATTCAAACGATCTGAACGAGAAGCTTCGCCGGCTGATCGAGACTGTTGACGCAGCAAATGTTCTAACTGAACCGCTTACGCGATCAATTCAAAGCCTTCTGACCGTTTCGGCGGCCCAGATCGATTGTGACGAGGCATCGGTGTTGGTTCGCGACGGCGATGAAGGCGGGCTTCGTTTCTTGATCGCTATCGGCCGTGTGGCAGATCAGTTATTGAATATGCGGATTCCGGCCGGGAAGGGGATCGCGGGCTTCGTTTTATCCTCGGGTCAGCCGATGGCGATCGCCGACGCTCATGAAGATGAATCCTTTTATGGCGAGGTAGATAGGGAAACCGGTCATTCGACACAGACTATTTTAGCGACGCCCCTTCGACATGCTGATGAGATCATCGGAGTCCTCGAATATATCAACCGACGCGGTGACGGCCCGTATGCGCCTTTCACTTCGGATGAAATGGATAAGGCGACAATGTTCGCAGATGCGATCGCTTCGCTGGTTAGCGCGTACCACTCGGCAAAATTGTTTCGGGATATGGGCGACCGTATGTTGCGTGACGACGGCGCCGATCTGGGCTCGGTCCGAACATGGTTAGGTGAATTACGGGACGCGCCGGCACACCGAGAAATGATGCATCTTGCAACTCTTGTCCGGGACATTTCGAATCGAGGTGAAGCCGAACGCGGCCTGGCTAGAGAGATTCTTGAGTCCGTAATCAGATTTTCAGAGGCTCGCGAGTCCACAAGTTTTCTTGGCTAGTAAGAATGAGCGTTGATGAAGCCCAATTTCTTTCTACAATGTCTGGTGGCTTTCGGCCGCGGGGCGACTGGCGATCGTGTACCGGCAAGGGTGTAACCGTTGCGGTGATCGATAGTGGAGTCGATACAAATCATCCCGAATTGGCAGGGCGCGTTGTCGAGTCCGTAGACGCCCGAGTTGAAGGCAAGCGTGTGGTTTTCGAACCATTGGCAGCGGGCGATTCGGCGGGTCATGGAACGGCGTGCGCTGGGATTATTGCGAAGATCGCTCCCGATGCGAAATTGTCGAGCATCAAGGTGCTTGGAGCAGGGGGCCTTGGCGACGGACATGCGTTTCTCGCCGGTTTGGAATATGCAATCAAGCAAAAATACAAGGTGATCAATCTCAGCCTTGGGACTACAAAGCCTCAGTACTTTTCACCGCTCCATGACCTGCTAGACCGCGCGTATCAGGCTGGATGCATTGTCGTTGCCGCGGCGAACAATCTTCCGCAACCCAGTTTTCCTTCTGTATTTTCGTCATCGTTGATCTCTGTGATCAAGAGCGATATAACCGATCCGTTAAAATTTGGATTTCATTTTGGCGAGGTGATCGAGCTCACTGCACCGGGCGTTAATGTTCGCGCAGCTTGGCCCGGCGGCGGACATCGAAGCCTTACCGGCAACAGCTTTGCGTGCCCGCACATAGCCGGCATCATCGCCCTTTTGCTGGAAAAAGATCCCAATCTAACCCCATTTCACGTGAAATCTGCGCTGTATTCGATCGCTTCTGAAAACAAACTCGAAGGCTGAGCCCCCTCGCTCGTCGCCATTTCATTTGCTAAAATCACAAGCTATAGTTTCAACCAAGATCTAAGGATTATGTCAGATACGTTTAAATTGCCACCCCTGGAAATCGAACATTTCACATTGGAAAATGGGCTTCGCGTCGTCCTTAATCGCGACAGCGCCGTCCCCGTTGTTGCTGTTGCGGTGTATTACGACGTTGGATCTCGTAACGAGCGCGAAGGCCGGACCGGTTTTGCCCATCTATTCGAGCATATGATGTTCCAAGGATCTGCAAACATCCCGAAAGCAGGGCATTTTCAATACATAATGAAAGCGGGCGGCACCATGAACGGCACGACCTCCAGCGAGCGCACGAATTATTTCGAAACTATGCCAGCTGACCAATTGCCGCTTGCTCTTTGGCTTGAATCCGACCGAATGCGCTCTTTAGCCGTCACACAGGAAAATCTCGATAATCAGCGCGAAGCTGTAAAGGAAGAGAAGCGCCTGCGATATGACAATCAGCCATACGGCCAGATCTTCGACATGATCGCGGCGATGATCTATAAGAATTTCTCCAATGCTCATTCGACGATCGGTTCGATGGAAGATCTCGATGACGCTAGTGTCGAAGACGTACAGGAATTCTTTCGAATTTATTATGCTCCGAATAATGCAGTTCTTGTGCTTTCCGGGGCTTTTGAGGCCGAGACAGCAAAGAAGTTGATCGAAACATATTTTGGCGACATTCCCTCTCAACCGGTACCGGCGGAGATCGATGTGGCGGAACCAAAAGAAGTAGCGAATAACTATCAACAGTGGCATGATCCTTTGGCTCCGCTCCCGGCGTTCTTGCTTGGCTGGAAAATACCGAAGCGTCGTTCTCCTGAATTCAATGCACTCTATCTCGCGGGTAAGCTCCTTTACGACGGAGATAGTTCCCGGTTGTATCAAAAACTTGTTAAAGGTGAAGAGTCAGTTGTCCAGCTCTTTGGCTTTACGGACGAGCGCCGGGGACCGTCGAGTATCTACGTGGGAGCGATCCCGAAACCCGGCCAGGATCTAAGTCGTATCCGCGAGGTGATAATGCACGAAGTTTGCGATATCGCAGAGAAAGGGCCAAAGACCGATGAGATAGAAAAGTTACACAATCAGCTTGTTAACGATACGGTCCGAATGCGGCAATCTGCAATGAATCGTGCACAATCGATCGCCGAATACGCGCTATATGACGGCGATCCGGCATTGATAAACAGTGATTTGGATGAGTTGCTGGCCGTAACCCCGGATCAGATACGAATTGCGGTTTCGGATTATTTGAATACGGAGAATAGATCCTTGCTTGACGTAGTTCCGGCAGGGAAGGGATAAGGCAAGGTCAATCGTTAACATGAATCGTCAGGGAACTTTTATGGCATCAATTCAAACTCATCCACCGGAGCCGTTGGCACCGATTCCGTTCAATATCGCGGAACCGATTCGGGAAACGCTTCCAAACGGTCTTAGGGTTGTGATCGTTCAGGAAGATCGAGTTCCGCTCGTGAGCTACCGCCTCGCTTTTTTTCGCGGGGATGCCCACGATCCGAAAGGAGCGATCGGGCTTACCTCTGCGACGGCTGCGATGCTCACAGAAGGAACCGCAAATTATTCAAGCAGGGAGCTAGCGGAAAAGGTCGAGCGATTGGGTGCAGGGATCTCGACGAACGCATCGGATGATTTTACGACGATCGCTGCTTCAACACTTTCGATATATGCCGAAGAAATATTGAATTTAATGGCGGAGATCCTCTTTCGCCCGACATTTCCAGAATCTGAATTGGACCTATACAAAAGGAATGCTCTCGAAAACTTAAAGTATCAGCGGTCACAGCCGAATTTCCTGGCAAGCGAGCAATCCGCCCGACTTGTGTACGGACACCATCCGTATTCGGTCGTATCGCCAAAGGCGGCAGATTACGAACGGCTTGACCGGGAGGCTCTTGCAAAGTTTCACGAATCAGCCTACTTACCGAATAACGCTGTTTTAATTGTCGTGGGTGACGTCCAATACTCGCAATTGATGGAGCAGATCAATGAGTTATTCGGAGACTGGCCTTCTGAAGAGTTTGAGTTGCGGCCAAGCGAAACGATCCCTGAAAGAGAGAGCCGGACTTTGACCATAGTTGACCGTCCCGGATCCGCGCAGGCAAATATTGTACTTTCGAATATCGCGATACCCAGGAATCATCCGGACCATTTTGCTGCGACAGTAATGAATCAAATTCTGGGAGCCGGCGCGTCGTCTCGTGTTTTCATGAATCTACGTGAAGAGAAGGGATATACCTATGGTGCATACACCCGCATAGATGCGAAGAAGCAGGCGGGTGACTTCGAAGCCACTGCAGAGGTTCGAACCGGAGTAACTGGCGATTCGTTGAAGGAATTCTTTTACGAGCTTGGTCGCATTCGCGATGAAGAAGTACAAGCTGATGAGCTGGCTGATGCGAAAAGCTTTCTCACGGGCGTATTTCCGATCCGCGCCGAGACTCAGGACGG
>JBJMGN010000438.1:0-20224 GCA_045807885.1 Pyrinomonadaceae bacterium
TCGAACCGATCTACGTGAACTCCGATCCGGAACAGCTTGCCGTAGATCCTGCGCTGAAATTCATCTACGTCTCCAACGAAGACGCGGGCACCGCGACCATCACCGACCTTGCGACCGGCGAACCGGTAAAGACGCTGATCACCGGGATCGAGCCGGAAGGCGTCACCATCAGTCCCGACGGCCGCTGGGTTTACGTGATGGCGGAAACCAGCAGCACGGTCACGGTGATCGACGCGCAAAAGCAGGAAGTGGTAAAGACTTTTAACGTCGGCACGCGTCCGCGCGATGCGGCCTTCTCGCCGGACGGCTCGCGGGCATACGTAACTTCAGAAGTCGCGCAATCCCTCTCGGTCATCGACGTTGCAACGCATTCCGTGATCGCGACCATTTCGCTCAACCACCGCGAAGGCCTAAAGCCCGTCGGCGTAGCCGCCTCGCCTGACGGCCGAACCGTTTACCTCGCCGGCGGACGCGGTAATTGCGTCACCGTCATCGACGCCGCTACTTTAAAAGTTATCGCCGAGGTCCCAGCCGGCAACCGCGTCTGGGGAATCACGCTTTCCACGGACGGCAGTAAACTCTACGCCGCCGCCGGCCTCTCGAACGACCTGACCGTCATCGACACCGCCTTGCTCACGCCCATCAAAACAATACGCCTCCCCCAAGGCCCTTGGGGCGTCGCGGTTAGACTTGTTAAGCGTTAACTGATGTGGATTCTGAACCCGATTAACTTGCAGCTTGCCAATCCTCGGGCCCGCTCAGGATTTTCTGTTTGGCAGAAATCAGGTGGAAAACATAAAGCCGCTCAAAAAAAGCGGCTTAATGAATTGATTCTATTGGTACACCCGGCAAGATTCGAACTTGCGACCCTCTGATTCGAAGTCAGATACTCTATCCAGCTGAGCTACGGGTGCACGCAGATTCGATTTTAGAGTTCGGCCACCGCGTTTGCAAATATCGTGTATCACACTTAATTTTAATTTGAACCGACATGCTGTAATTCCGTTCGTATGAACTTCACAACATCACGCATCTCGCCTTCGGTGAGTTTTCCTTTGAACGGCGGCATCCCTTCGTCTTCGATGCCGTTCATGATGTAACCGATTATCTTTTCGTCGGAAAACCCTTTGACCTTTTCAGTTGTAAGGTTTTCGACATTCAGGCTCTTTCTTTCTATTGAGACCTTGCCGCCCGTTCCATCCGACCTGTGACAGATCATACAGTTGGTTTCATACACCTTTTTGCCTGAAGCAAGTTCGTCGATCGTCGCGACAGGAACCGGTGTTTTTCGAATTATATAGGAATTCGAATTGTTCAGAGCCTGTTCCTGCGAGCAGGAAAATAAGATCGGAGAAAGGAGAACTAAAATGCCCGAGAGTTTGCGTTTATTCATACGTGTTTACAATCAAAATTCGACAAATGTCGATTGTGAAGAAATTTAGCACAATACTGCGTAACCCGGCTGGCGAGGCGACGCTTTATGAATTCACGAAAATCGGCTATTTTCAAAGCATGAAAAAGCTTCTGATCGCAGCGTGTGTCCTTGTCTTTTCAACACTCACCGTTTTCGCGCAGCGCGATCCGCCCGCGATTTCATTTCCCGGATTGAAAGATAAAGTAACCGTGCGCCGAGATGCGCGATCGATACCTTACATCGAAGCAAAGACTGATGCGGACCTATATTTTGCACAAGGATATGTGACGGCAAGCGATCGGCTTTGGCAAATGGACCTGCTGCGTCGTGTCGTGCGCGGTGAAACGGCAGAGATTTTTGGAAAGGCGGCGCTCGAACAGGATAAGCGTTGGCGAAAATACGGCTTTTCGCAAATAGCTGAAGATAGTATCAAATTTTACACGCCGGAGATGCAGGGTGTTCTGGCCGATTATGCTCGCGGTGTTAACGCTTTCATTGCCACGCTGGACGAAGCTTCAACACCGATCGAGTTCAAGATACTCCAATACAAACCTCGCGAATGGACGCCGTCCGATACGGTCTTGATCGGCAAACTGCTTGCCGAAGCTCTTAGCTCCACATATCAACGGGACCTTCTGCGCGAATCACTTAAAGGCCTCGATGCGCAAAAGCTTGCAGATTTGACTAACCCTGTGACGCCGTATGACGTAGTCCTTTTCGGAAAAGATGCAACTGCACAAAACGCCGCGAATTTGTTCGACGATTATACAAAGATCGAAACTTTTGACGAGAAATGTTCTGTGGTCGGTAGCTGTGTCTCTGTCAAAACCGCCGTCGAAAATGATCTCGCGATTCGCGAACAGTCTTTACGAATGGTTGGCCTTTTTGCGGAAGATCTTGCGGCGAGTAACAACTGGGTCATTTCCGGAAAACGCACCGCGGATGGCAAGCCGATACTGGCGAACGATCCGCATCTGGAAGCGACAGCCCCGGGTATCTGGTATCTCGCGCACCTCTCTTCGCCGACGATGCGCGTTTCAGGTGTAACTTTTCCCGGATCGCCTGGCATAGTCCTCGGTCATAACGAAAATATTGCCTGGGGAGCGACAAATGTCGGCCCCGATGTCCAGGATCTATATGTCGAGAAGATCGCCGGAAATAAGGTTCAAACCGCAGATGGCGAACAGACGGTGGTTACTAGAGTAGAGCAGATCAAGGTTCGAACCAATCCACTAAAAACTGAGACTGTTCCCGATCTGCTGTCTGTCGAGAACACGAAACACGGTCCGGTCCTGGTCGAGGCTGAAGGACGAAAATACGCGCTGAAGTGGACCGCGCTCGATCCAAAAAACAATGAACTCGAAGCTTTCTATTACATCAATCGCGCGAAGGACTGGAATTCGTTTCAATCAGCTTTGAAGCTTTACGGTGGAGCAACCCAGAATTTCGTCTATGCCGATGTTAAGGGAAATATCGGGTGGTACGCCGCGGGTCGGATACCCGTCCGCAAGACCGGAGAGGGCGCATTGCCTTATGACGGAGCGACGCACGACGGCGATTGGATAGGATATATTCCGTTTGAAGAACTTCCGCACCTTTACAATCCGCCGGAAGGTTTCATCGTCACGGCAAACCAGCGGATCGTTGGAACCACATATAAGTATCAGCAGGTTTCGCGTGACGTTGCGGCTCCCTGGCGGGCGCGTCGTTTGTATGACCTGTTAAAAGCCGATACGAAAGCGACAATGGATTCGGTGAATTTAGCGCAGCACGATTCGTTGAATTTGCCACTGCAAATGTTTGCAAAAGACCTGATTTCGACGAATTCGATCAGCGCTGCAAATCTGGAATTAGTGAAAGCCTGGGACGGCCGAATGCTGCCGGATTCAAAGGTAGCGTTGCTCGTTAACGATATTCGAAATTGCGCGTCAAACAAGATGGCTGCGGAAAACAATCCTGTCCCGGCATCAATAATCCGAGAACGGGTCCTATTTTGGGCGATCAGAGATAATACAACTCGATGGCTCCCGAAGCCGTACGAAAGTTATAGTGCAATGTTGAAGGCCTGCGAAGGCGAAGTGTCCAAGTCGTTGGCCGAGCGTTTCGGCGCGGACCCTGCAAAATGGGTATGGGGAGCAGTATGGACCGCCCGATTCAGTCATCCGCTGGCGGCTGCGCCTTTGATCGGCACGCAATTCGCGATACCCCGAACTCCGCTCGACGGCAGCGGCCAAACACCAAACGTCGGTTCCAGTGTTTCAATGCGGCACATCGCGTCGCCTGGAAACTGGGACGCGACACGGCATGTCATCCCGTTAGGACAGAGTGGAGACCCAAAATCGCCCTTTTTCAAGGACCAATTTGAAGCCTGGCGGACTGGAACACCTGCGATCTTCCCATTTTCGAAACCGGCGGTCGACGCGGCGACGCGCACGATAACGATCCTCAGCCCGAAGTAGGCTACGGCGCAGAAATGCGTTCGAGGAAATCGTTCAGAATAACAACGGCAGCTTCGCCGTCCACGCTTTTGCGAGCAGTTTTTCGATCAATGCCGGCACTCCATAACCGGCTCTTTGCCTCGTAGCTGGTAACGCGTTCGTCCTGCAGAAAAATCGGGATGTTTAGCGATAATTGAAACTTTCTAGCCATTTCCCGGGCCTCCAGCGACATAGCGCTTTCTTCGCCGTTCGTTTCAAGAGGCAAACCAATCACCAGAGCTTTCGCATCAAATTCATTCAGAACTGCCCGAATTTCGGAGAGGAGCTTTTTCCAGGAGGTTCTATCGATAACCTGCAGCGGACGAGAAACGAGGCGATTTTCATCAGATACTGCGACTCCGACTCGCTTTGTGCCGGGATCGATGGCAACTATTCGGCCGCGAGCGGGAACAAGTGTAATATCTGCAAAATCGCCGTAATTGATCGTTTCTTTTTGTTGCACGCTCGGCTGCTCTAACGGATAATCTAACGAAACGCACTTAAACCTTATTTTGGGGCGATGCGTATCATTTTTGGATGTTTTTATTATAAGAGGTTTTCTATGACATTTCGCGGAAAGGTTTCGGTTCTTGTGCTGTCAGGCGTGATAGCGGTATATGCCGTCGTTGGCGGTATGCTCAGCCCGTGGACGCGTGCCCAGCAGCCGATAAACGATTCGACTGCGCAGCTGCGTATTTTCGAATCCGTTCTTCAGCATATACAGAACGATTATGTGGACGAACCGAATCTTGAGAAGGTTCGTAATGGGGCACTTCGTGGCCTCGTCGGTGGCCTCGATCCGTATTCGTCGTATCTGACGCCCGACCAGGTGCGCGAGTTCAATGCGAACAAAACCTCAAATAAGGTCGGGATCGGCGCTGAGTTCTCCCAGGTATCTCTTTACCTTTATGTGGTTTCGGTCACAAAGGGATCGAACGCCGAAAAGGCTGGTTTGAAAGCCGGCGATGTCGTCGAATATATAGAGAATAAAGCGACGCGCGATATTTCATTGTATGACGCGAAGGCGCTTATTAACGGCGACCCCGGCACAACGGTGAATCTCCGTGTTTTGCGTGCTGGCGAGAAGCCGCAGGTGTTAAAGGTAACGCGCGGTGCATTTAAGGCTCCGCCGGTAGAAAGCCGCATCGAATCGAATAAGACCGGTGTGGTCAAGGTTTATAGCCTCGAAAGCGGGGAAGCGAACAACATCAAGACCCAGGTTCAGAGCCTCGCAAAGCAAGGTGTAGATAAGATCGTTCTCGATCTTCGAGGCGTCGCCAGAGGCACTCTCGATGAAGGCGTAGCAGCAGCAAATTTGTTCATCCGAAATGGAGATCTCGCTAAAGTAGTTGGAAAGGATAGTGCGATAAAGAAGACCTACACAGCCGATCCGTCCAAAGCAATTTTCGACGGAAAGCTTGCAGTGTTGATCGATCTCGGAACTGCGGGCGCAGGCGAGGCGGTTGCTGCGGCTGTACTCGACCGTAAGCGCGGCGAGGTTGTAGGCGAACGAAGTTTCGGTGCCGGCACCGAACAGCAGTTATTTACTTTGCGCGCCGGTGACGGCTTATTGCTCACGACTTCGAAATGGGCGTCGCCGTCGGGCGTTCCGTTTCTAGGCGAAGAGCGAAACTCGACCGGAGTTAAACCATCCGTCGAGGTAAAACGACCGGAAACCCCGGAACCGATCGAGGTGGACGAACTGATCGATCAGCAGGAAGACCAGAATCAGAATCCACAGCCTGCCGCGACGCCGGCGAAGCCTAAGGCGGATCCGAAACCGACTGAGGACATTCAGTTAAAGAAGGCGATCGAAGTTCTTCAGGACAAATCCCAGGCCGCAAAAGTTGGATAGAATTGCTCGAATTTGTTTTTGGCGAGCCGCGGCGTGAAGTCGCGGCTTTTCAATTGAAAGATGTTGGTTGCGTTCGTGAACGCTGTTAGAATCTCGTTTGAATGACAGACTTCCGATATAGCGTACGTCCACTGCGCGAAAAGGATCTTAATGAATGGCTTCGTTTGCGAAAGTGTTTATGGGACGCGACCGACGAGCCTGATCATAAGAAAGAAATGGTCGATATTATCGATCATCCCGGTTCGCAATTTGTCCTGGTTGCCGAACACGAAGCAGGAAAGCTTATCGGGTTTCTAGAGGTGAGCATTCGGCCATTTGTAGAAGATTGTGAGACCGATCACGTAGGTTATTTGGAAG
This sequence comes from Pyrinomonadaceae bacterium, assembly GCA_045807885.1. Taxonomy (GTDB): domain Bacteria; phylum Acidobacteriota; class Blastocatellia; order Pyrinomonadales; family Pyrinomonadaceae; genus OLB17. Next base: position 6,104 of record JBJMGN010000438.1, read on the forward strand.
GCTGGTATGTCGAGCCTGATTTTCGCGGCCGGGGAATAGGCAAAGAGCTCGTTCGGATCGCAGAACAATGGGCGCGTGAAAAGGGCTGTGAGGAGATGGCTTCGGATGCGGAGATCGGGAATGATCTAAGTATTGCGGCACATCAGGCTCTGGGTTACATCGAAACGTCCAGACTTATACATCTGAGAAAGGAATTGTGATTTGTTCGGCTGTTCGTTTTTAAAAGTGTTTTTGAAATCTGCACATATTGCGTTTGCGGCGTCGCTCTTGTTCTTTGTTTCGATAGGCATTAACGGCCAATCTACACTCCAAGATCATCCTACACCGATCGTACGAAATGAGCTTAGCGGGACTATCAAGGCTCGAGACCTGGGCGATTCCCGGCTAACCACTTATTATTATTGGTTTGAAGGGGCACAGGGCGATGTTTTCCTGAATCTCATCACCAAAAATTTTACGGGGGATATCGATGTTTTTGCCCAAAATGGACTGAAATCGTTAACGAAGATCGTCGTATTCGCGGATTTCGGTGAGATCGAAACCGGGCGGGTAATCTATCTGCGTAAACCGGAAAGGCTGCTTTTGCGAGTTCAGGGAAGATCGCCAAATGAAGAGGCTGCGACCTTTCGATTCAAATTTGCGGGTAGCTTTGTGGCGGCGTCTGCCACCGAAGAGGTTGGCCCTGAGTTACCGAAAGTTCCGGATTCAACGACTGCCGGCGTTCGGGTGAATTCTGCCGGAGCCATATTGCCGCCTATCCCGAAGCCGCCTGAGATTAAAGAAACCAAAGATACAAAACTCGAAACTCAAGCAGAAGCCGATAAAACTCCCGTCGTCCAAAAAACGGAACCCACATCGTCCGAGACCGAAGAGAAGAAAGTAGTCACTGAAGTTGCTGAGGAAAAAAAAGCGGACGAGAAGCCTGAGGTCGTGATAACCGATCCGCTAAAAGAATCCGATACTTCAAAAGCGGCAGAAGCCCCTAAAAAGACTACTGCAACGTCAAGAAACACGAGGCAAAGACCGGCGAAGAAAACAGCTATCGTTACCAAACCGCCGGCGGAACCGGTCGACGCGGTAAAAGACTTAAAGGAAACATCCGATACCGCCAAGGCGATTGTTGAAGAGGGGCCAAAGCTGGATCCGCTTGCGAACGTACATCTCGTTATCCTTTTCAAGGATGGCGCCAAGATCGAGCGGCCACTATTGGAAGTTGAGAAGTTCAGCGTCGACCGCGGTGTTTTAACTGTGGTCAATAAAAAGGGCCATGTAGGCAAATATCAGATGGTAGACGTCGCGAAGGTTACGATCGAATAGTTGACGCGATTTATTGCCGAGCGCGTTTGAGCCAAATATGCTGCCGGTCGGTTCTATTGCCCTCTTTCACCACCTGATTTCCTTGCTGACTTGTATAAAACAGATCGAATTCAACAGAAGGCGCATCGATAATTTCCCAACCTTCAGACCCCAGTTTTGCTAAAGCTTTTGATAGAGCGATCTCAATCGCCCGTTCCTGCGCGAGCCCTTTTACACGAGGGTTATTCTCTATGCGTTCGTCTTGAACAAACTTTGCAATTCCAACCTCTGCCTTGCTTTCTTCGTTTTGACAGCCCGTCGACTGTAAATAGCAGATGTTCACAGCAGCAGTAACGACAGTCGGTCCGTCGGCGGGATACGGAAAATAACTGCCGTTAATGATGGCGTATTCGAATTTGTTTGCAAGCGACCGCTGTGCTTCCGCAGGACGGAAGATAAACGAAAGGGATAGTGCAGCAAGGGAAATCAAACTAAAGATCGCGACAACCAGTACGGTTCTTTTCATTGTGTCCAAATCTCCTTCGTCTAAGCGTAGCTGTGAAGTCCAGGCAATAAATAACTTACGCCTAAATACGTAAATATCACGAGTAGAAATCCTACAATTGCAAAATAAGCCGAGCTTTTCCCGCTCCATCCCCGTGAAATTCGCGTGTGCAGAAATGCTGCGTACGTCAGCCAGGCGACGAGAGCTCCGGTTTCTTTGGAATCGAAACCCCACGGCCGTCCCCATGATTCATTCGCCCAAATAGCTCCGGTAATCAAAAGCATAGCGAGGCCCGCAAATGCCAGGCATGCGGTCTTGTACATTAAATTGTCGAGAGCTTCCAGGCTCGGCAGCCGTTCACGAAACGATTCCGTCCTAAAACTGAATAGGAGTACGAAAAACGTCGCGGCAAGCCCGGTTAAAAGGCCGGCAAATTCGACGGGATTCGTGTTAAGGCTTAGATACAATCTGGACCCGTTCGTTTGAAGATATTGCCGAGTCATTTGATCGAGCTGCATAGGCTTTAATGCAGCAAACTCCGCGGCGGATAGGTTCTGACGTTCAGCGATTGCTCGTCCGGCTGCCACGTATTGTGCGGGATGGGCATCAAGCTGCGCCCTCAGTCTTGCATTGACGTCCGGAGCTGAACGGACACCTGAAATGAAGAGCGCTACGGAAACAACCTGCGCAACGAGCGCGATCTTTAAAAGCAGACGTCCAATTCGTTTCGCCGATTCACTCCCTTTAAAGTGATAAACCGTGAAAGCGATTGCGGTTGCAGCAAGAATCGCTGCTGTGACTGACAATGCAACACCGACATATGGAAGCTCGAATCGGAATGGAGCCGAGAATGGCTTTCCACCACTTTCGTTAGGGACAAAAAGGCCGGCGCGGTAAACAAATTCGGTGAGTACCGAGAATTTGCTAATTGTGGCGATTACCGCAAGCGCGAAAAGGCTGGACCAGATCGCCATCGATTCGACCTTGGTGCCGGATTTCAGTAAGTAAAGTACCGCGATCGCAAAACATACAAGAGCAACTCCGTAACTCAGGCTTGCTACGCCCACGTGGATAGGCCGCCAATATGAATCAAGCACTGGCGGTAGATCGATAAATTCACTACCGATAAATCTCGCGAGTGTGAGGATCATCGCCGCAAGTGGAAGGCTTACTGCCGCCAAAACCTGAAAGTTTCGCTTGCGTGCCAGCAGCAACGTAGCGATTCCGGCACCAAAAGCGAATGCGAGGCTAAGGTCGTAAAGATTGGCAAAGGGAATATATCTGAAAACCCACGGGGTTTCATCGCTGCCGCCCGCGCGCAGCATTGCGATCTCTCGATCATATGCATTGACCCACCGTACAAGCCAGCTCGAAAGGTTGAAAAAAACGCCGGCAACCGCCATCCAAAGTCCGATCTTCCGAGCCATCTCGGACGGTGCATAAAGATTAGTAAGCTGAAATAACGCCGCCAAGAGGTATCCCGCAAGCGCGATCATCATGAGCGCTCCATCGGAAATGAAGGAGGGTCCGACCTGCAGTCGTAAACCAAGTATCAAAAATGCACCAATAACTGCAGTAGCTGCTGGCAGGTATGAGCGCCAATGGCTGGCAGCCTCTGAATCGTGGATCTCGTTAGACATATAAACACCTAAATATCGTCTGTTTTGTCGTTTTTAAGAATGCTTTTTCCTTCCAGATCATTCACGATCCGGGAAAACTTTTCTTCAAAACCGACGTGATTCCTATTCGCGTTTCCGCCAAGCGTGACTTCTATCGCGCCATTATTACCCGGTTCGACTAGCGCCCAAACGCGTTTATGAGAGAAAAAGAAAACAAACCCAAGGGCACCGATCAAACCGAATCCGCCGAAATACCAGGCAATGAAGGCTCCGTTAAACGGATCATATTTGATCGACAGGATATGCGCTGACGGCGATTTCTCAAATTCACCCAAGCGCCATTTGTAACCCGCCTTTGGCGCGCCGACCGGTATGTTCTCGCCTACATTGCCGGCAAAAGCAAAAACACGAGTACGTTCACCATTGGGTGGTGTGACGTTCAGGACCGCCACGGGATTGTTGTATTCGCCCGAACGTGTGTCGGGCTTACCTTCGCTATTGAAAGCAAAGTCTGGCAGAAATTCGGCAAATTCAACATTTGTTCCGTCTGGAAGATCTGCATTTCCCAGACGCGGAATAGAGAGTCTTTGCTTTTCACCCGTCGCTTGTGAAGTAACGTCAAGCGTGATCGAGCGGGCATTCCCAACTGGAATCGTCTGCGCCTGAAAAAAGCGGTAACCTCGATAGTTGAACGGCCGATTCATCGAAATATCCGCGACGGTTGTTCCATACGCCGGATCGTCTATTCGCATTTGCGTGCGCCAGTCAAGCGTATTCGTTACGTCGATCGAGCCGCGCGGATCGATCAGCTTCTGTTGAATGTCAGTGCATGTCAGCGAGAAGGGAAGCTGGACGTTAAACTTTTCCTTCTTATCCAACTCGAATTGGATCATCTGTATCTGATCAGTTTTATCGCCCGGCACCATCCGAACATCTGCATCAAAGCCTGTTTGCAACGCCACGAAATGGCCGAGGAATAAGGTGAGTAGTGCAACGTGAACTATGTAGGCGCCAACGCGGTTAAATTTACCCCGTTCGCCAAAAACATATTGATTTCCGAACTTTTCGGACACTATCGTTTTTAATCCGTGTTTCTGGAACGAAGTCCGGATCTTGGCAATCGCTTCATCGACGCTCGAACTTTCCAGTTCGATCCCTGAACTCTGTTGCTGTGTTTGGAGCCATTTCTTCGTCGCCCAGGTCTTGGGTTTTACGATGTAACTCCACGCAGAGGGAAAACGGTCTATAGAAGCCAGAACGATATTCAGCGATAAGGTTAGCAGCAGAAAATTAAAGTACCAGCTGTGATAAATATCGAAGAAACCAAGCCGTCCGTACACAAGCCGTTCAGCGGGTGTAAGCGATGCAAAATATGTATCGAATCCCTGAACGTTCTGCTGAATGATCAACATCCCGATCATTGAAAGCACAACTAACGTTATCAACAGTGATACGCCGAAGCGCACTGAACTGATGAAATCCAAAAAGCGGTTCAGCAGGGGGGCCGATTTACGTTTGGGAATCTCGCGAGAATCCAGAGTTTGCTCAGCGACAGACATTGCGGTTCCTTAAAGAATATCGAAGCCAAATCGCTTTGTCATCTAGACAATTACGCCGTTCTCAGGCTATATGCCGATCTACGGCCTCGCCACTTGAAATTGAATTTCAGCTGACCTAACTGTATTCTTGTTATTTAGCCAACTTCTACGTAAATGGACTCTACGGCTGCAGGAATACCACAAACACGCGTGATCGGCGTTCGCGAACGTCTAACTGCGTATATCGAGCTGACGAAACCGCGAATCGCGTTGATGCTTGTACTTACGTCTGCGGCGGGGTTTTATCTGGGCAATACAAGTGCGTTCGATTGGGCGCTGTTTACAAATGCGATGATAGGCATCGCGCTGTTGGCATTCGGCGTCGCAACATTGAATCAGTTTCTTGAGCGGCGGACAGACCTTTTGATGGCTCGGACCGCCGAGCGTCCGCTCCCAAGCGGAAGGCTTTCGGCGAACGAGGCATTGGTTTTCGGCGTCCTACAATGTCTTGTTGCTGAGATATATCTGGTGTTTTTGGCGAATTTGCTCACCGCTACACTCGGTGCGATCGTGATTTTGGGATACGTTTTGATCTATACCCCGCTAAAAACCCGCTCGTCCGCCTGCACGGCGATCGGAGCAATACCGGGTGCGATGCCTCCGCTGATGGGCTGGACCGCTGCGACGGGCGATATAACGCTTGGTGCATGGGCGATGTTCGTGATCCAGTTCCTTTGGCAGTTTCCACATTTTCTGGCGATCGCGTGGATGTACCGCGAGCAGTATGCGAAAGCCGGGATACTAATGCTGCCGGTGCTCGAACCTGAAGGCAGGTTGACCGCTCGCCAGATAGTAAGTTTTGCGTTCATGCTTTTGGTCGCCAGCGGCGCTCCATTCTTTCTGGGATTGGCTGGCCCTGTTTATCTCGCGGGCGCCGGAGTCCTGGGAATTTGGTTTCTCGCTGAAAGTATTCGTTTTGCCTTGAAACGCACCAACCCGCTTGCTCGAAGGCTTTTGCTTGTTTCAGTTGTCTATTTGCCTTTATTGTTTATCCTGCTCGTGCTTACTAAAAACTAGCTTATGAAAATCGGGGTAGTTGAACCGGTTGAAGATGCGGTACCGCCGAAACGAAAGCGTTCACGGCGGTCTGGCGGCGGCTCAAATCGCCCTTCGGGCGGCAATAACGGCGGGAATGACGACAATGGCGGCGGAGGCTCAGGCGGAGGTTTCGATAAGCACAACCAAGACGACTTTCAACAATCGGTTCCCAACAAAGCGAAGGTTGTTACGTGGTTCCTATTACTCGTCGTTTTAATGACGTTTGGAGGCTTGATCGGGGCTTACATGGTCGTTTCGACTAACGGCGTTGCAGAATGGCGGCCCTTCGATCTGCCGATCCAGGTTTGGCTGTCAACGGTGATCATCCTCGCTTCGAGCGCTACTTATCACGTCGCTCAACTGGCGATTGAGTCAAATTACCATCAGAAACTTCGCCGTTTTCTTCTCGCAACCACTGTGCTTGGGGCGGCATTTATCGCATCGCAGATCGTCGTTTGGCTTGAATTGATCAACCGTGGTTACTACATGAGCGGTAACCCGTACGCCGGTTTTTTCTATATCATCACCGGCATTCACGCGGTTCATGTGCTCGGCGGAATTATCGCGCTGGGAGCGATCTCGCTCCGAACGGCGAACCAAACCGAGTATGGGCCGGAACTCGAGTATCGACGGAATTTAGCGCGGTCAGTCGGTTGGTACTGGCATTTTATCGGCGTGCTTTGGATAGTGCTGTTTATAATGCTGGGTTTCTGGAAATAGCCGCAAAAATGGATCTCCTAGCGATTTTTCCGCATCTTAACGCTGCTTTGAACGCCCTCAGCGGCGTTTTTCTTGTTTGCGGGTTTTACTTTATACGTACAATCCAGATTGCGAAGCACAGGGCTTGTATGCTGACCGGAAGCATTGTTTCTGCAGTGTTTCTGGTCTCGTACCTTACCCATCATGCGATTCGTACATATTATTTTGGTCTCGGACCAACTAAATTCACGGGCACCGGTCTAGCCCGCCCGATCTACTTCACGATCCTTACGTCGCACACATTTTTCGCGGCTCTCGTAGCACCATTTGTGCTCCGCACCCTATGGTTGGGCCTGAAGATGCGTGCAGATAAGCATAGAGATTTGGCCCGGCTCGTATTTCCAGTCTGGTTGTATGTTTCAGTGACCGGCGTGGTCGTTTACATACTTCTTTATCAGGTCTACCCCGCGGTTAGATGAAAACACGAAAAAAGAGTTTTTAAGCTTACACTTTTTCAGTTCTCCCTTATTTACGCAAGAATTTGCTTGAAAATCGTTCAATTTACGTGGTAAGCTACCACTGTTGAAAAGTTGATCACCGAAGACGGTTCCGGTAACCGTCGCGGGGGAACCAAAAGTTCGGTTTTAAGTGCAATATTCCGAACAGGGGCGAAGCGGCATGAGCCGCGGGGATAATCTTTCGTTCCTAGCCCGACAGCTAACCTCGTAGGTGTGGCAAAGAAGTGATAGCAACATCGTTTTCAAGTCGCGATCTTGTGTGAACTTCGCGCTCTGCTTTTTCAACATCAAGCAGACATCCGGTCTTCTCAAAGGGAAAATCCCGTCACTTCGGTGGCGGGATTTTTTTGTGATGAATATTGGCTGTCTTTTGTTCACGACGTAAATTGGTCGGGTGAGGCGTGGCGAATTACGGTTAAAACAATACCTCTTTTGAGGCGGAAGCGATCGAATGCACAGCTGATACGGTCGATGCCGGGTTCTCCTACCCAATCGGTGCGGCAAGTACGATTGGTATGCGGTCAGCGCCGACGGCGTAGCCGCGATTCAATGTTTTGGCCTGGTCAGCCTTCTTGCCGCTGTTGCGGAATTCATCAATGTCGAAAAGTTTCAAGTCAAATTTGCCGTTTTAGCGCTGTGATAACATTCGACAAGTTCGTTCTATGAAATTTTCGCGACTTCTGCTATTTATCACTTTTATTTGCCGCGTGTTCGCCCTAGTCGGCGCGCAAGAATTCGTCGGCGGCGTCGAACTTACCACAACGAAAGCACCGTGGTCGATTCGCATTTTTGACAACGATTTTGACATCGCCAACATACAAGCGAAACCTGACGAGTCATCGGCGTACTTCATGATGACGGGTAGTTCTTCAAAGCTAAATGTTTCAGTTTTCATCGAGCCTGTCGATAAGTGCAAAACGAGCGAGGAATGTCGCGACCGTGTACTTAGCCTCGGCAACCCGGAATGGGGAAAATTTGAACAGCTCACAAAGGGAAAGATCAAAGATTTTAGCTACTTTGAATTCTATCGGCCGGAAGTTAAGGGCCAGCCGATGAAAATGTTGGACATGTATGCCGAATATGTATCGGACGGGTATTGGATTGACCTGCACATTTCGAAAGCTCTTTCCTCCAAAACGGACCACGCCTTGTTTGAAAAGGTCGTGAATTCGGTCGTGTTCGTTCCCCGGACTGCGGCTCCGGCGGGAGCGTTTGACGCTCAGCGATCGAAAGCGCACACGGCCGCGTTGGGCTGGCTCAGCATTTGGGAGCAGGCGAAATGTAAGGAAAGCTACACAGCACTTTCGCCAACAACGCAAAAGGGCATCACGGAGATCCAGTGGATAAGTTATTGTTCTGATCTAACGAAAGAACTCGGGACAAAGCGTTCACGCAAACCGATAGCAATAGGCTTTACCAATTCATCGGCCGGCAATACCGATCGTCCATTGGCCCTCCTCGCCTTCCACAGCGCATTTTCAAATCAGCCCTCGATCGTCGAATTCGTCGCGCTTATTCTTGAAAGAGACGGAAGGTGGGCGGTAACAAATTATATACTTCGCTGAGTGGGTCTGCGTTTCAGAGGTACGATTTCACTTCAGATCAAAATATCAACAAATAAGGCTCGCGTTTTCGGAACGCGAGCCTTCACATTTTGGAAATTACAGCTCTAATCTCGTTCCAATTGCGTCCGAGCAACCTTGGCCTACTTTTGTTCCGTTCATTAAATAAAACTCCGCGATGCCGGAAGAAGTGTAATTGTTCGCGGTTTCGTCCAGCTCGATCTCGTGGGTGACGATACCGTATGAGACCGCTACGCCGGCTGGATTGAAATTGAAGCTCTTGAAGCGGAACAGGTACCGGTTTCCTTTGGTGTGCCGCCACACGCCGTGTTCGGGCGTGCGAGATGCTTGCGGAATCCCGGAGGTCGAGCCGATCGTTGTTCCGCCCTGATTGAAGCTGGCGATCGACGCGAATGTATTTATTGCATTGCCGGTCGCACAATCACGAAGGGTGACGACCGCGTCCCAGGTGCCCACGAGCCGGCCGCCGCCCCTTGAGTCCTGTGCGTAACATCCGACCGTAAACATCGCCGCCAATATCGGCATCATCGCCGCCCGCAGTAAATAACTTTGTTGTATTCTCTTCATTGTAATTTCCTCTCGATTTTTGATTTCAGCCGATATTGTTTCGGTTGATGTGAGCCAGTTTCGGGCGAAAGGGGCGTGAAAATCGTTAGAATGTCCTGAAATAATCTGAAAAACCTCTGAAAGCGGAATGATTTCGACCGAATACAAGATCGTGGAGTTCGAAGGTTACCGGCTGGACGTACCTAGACGGATACTTTTGGACCCAACCGGCGTAACGGTGAAGTTGATGCCGAAGGCCTTCGACATCCTTGCTTTCCTAGCGCAAAACAGCGATCGGGTAGTTTCGAAGGACGAGCTGCTGGCCGCAATGTGGCCGGATACGATCGTAGAAGAAAACAACCTGACGCAAAATATCTCCGCTCTGCGTCGGGCATTTGGCGAAAAGCCGAACGAGAACCGATTTATCGCAACGATTCCGGGTCGAGGTTACAGATTCGTGGCGGAAGTGAGGCCGGTCGAAGCGGACGGAAGTTTGGTGCCCAAGCAAACAGATGTTCAAACCGAGCCAATACGCCAAAAGACGGATGAGGTCTCGCTTTTCCGAAAGTGGTGGCCTGTCCTGGCCGGTGTTCCGTTGCTTGCCGTTCTAGCTTATTTCATTTTTTGGCCGACACAGGCGGGAGGCAAGGTGCGATCGCTTGCCGTCCTGCCGTTCAAACCGATCACTGTGGAAACCCGTGACGAGGCACTTGAACTTGGGATGGCAGACAGCCTGATCACTAAGCTCGCGGCGGGCAACGACCTGCGCGTTTTGCCGCTTGGCGCGGTGCGAGGGTTAAGTTCTCAAGAGACCGATCCGCAAACTGCAGGACGACGGATGGGCGTTGATGCGGTGCTCGACGGGGTGATGCAGATCGCTGGAGACCGATTGAAAGTTTCGGCGAAGTTGATCCGCGTGGCAGACGGCCGGCAGTTGTGGGCGGGGCAATTCGAAGAGGCATCGCGAGATATTTTTACGGTGCAGGATTCGATATCTCAGCGCGTTGCGAGCGCTCTCGCCGTTCCTTTGTCCGCAAAAAATAAATCGCCGAACACCGCGAATCCCGAAGCTTACGAGCTGTTCATGCGCGGAAAATATCACGCCTACAAGTTGGTGAGAGATGAGGTTCAAAAGGGGATCGCGTATTACGAACAGGCTATATCGCTCGATCCGAATTACGCGTTGGCGTACGTCGAACTCGCGAACGCTTATCGCGCGATGGTGCTCACGAACGACGCATCGCCGAACGAAATGATGCCGCGGGCAAAAGCTGCCGCCGTTAAGGCCGTCGAACTAGATGGGAATCTCGCCGAGGCTTGGACGTCGCTCGCTGCGAGCAGTTTTTGGTTTGACTGGGATTGGCAAGCGGCTGAATCAAACTTTAAGCGGGCGTTTGAAGCAGATCCGAACAGCGCTCCAGCTCACGCCTTTTACGGGCACCTGTTGTCGAACGTCGGGCGACACCCTGAGGCCACTAAAGAGATCAGACGGGCTCGGGAGATCGATCCGATGAATCCAGTTTTCAGCGCGATGGAAGGTCAGATCCTCTTCTTCGCGGGCCGTGAACCAGACTCGTCGGTCGTTCTGCAATCGATCATCGATCTCGACCCAAATTTCTGGCTCGCGCATCTATTCTTTTGCAGGAACTACATCAGCAAAGGGATGCTGGAGCAAGCGCTTGTATCGGCGAACAGAGCGAAAGAGATTGCACACGGAAATGCCGAGGCGACCGGTACCGCCGCATACATCCTGGCGAAAATGGGTCGGATGCAGGAGGCGAGACAGATTCTGGCGGAGCTAGAATCTCGTAAAGACAAGCCGTTTTTGGCGTACGCTACCGCACAGGTTCATATGGCACTAGGCGACAAGGAACGTGCGATCGACCTGCTGGAACAGGCTTACAAACAGCGCGAGCCGCTGATGGTATTTCTAAAGGTTGAACAAAAATGGGATGAATTACGCAGGGATGCTCGTTTTATCAATTTAATGAAAGAAATGAAATTTGAATAAACCCTAAAACAGTAATAAAGAAGCGAGATCTGATTTACGTCTTTTTTCAATCTTAGATAGTCATTAAAAGATGCTGACGTTTAATTTCTGCGCTATTCGGTCTCAGATCGCGAGCCCGCCTCGCCCTAAAAGCGAATCGACACTCAGAAGCCCGGAACCGCGGGCGGCAATGTAGAGGAAGATAAAGCAGAGAAGGACTGCGGGTTCGCCGTTATTTGTGAGCGGCAGCGCTCCTATGGGCTGATGAACCATAAAATACGCGACCGCCATTTCGCCGCTGGCAATGAAAGCTGCGAGCCCGGCAAGAAATCCTAAAAGGATCATCAATCCCGCGACGATTTCAATCACGCCCGCGACCGTCATCATTGCGTTGAGCTCCATTGGCCTGGCGCTTGGCGGAAATCCGAACAGTTTCTGCGTACCGTGAAGCAGAAATACAAATCCGGCAACAATCCTCAACAAAGCGTAAACGTATTCGGAATATCTGCCCAAATATCTTTCGATCATACCGACAGCGTTGACCGAAATGTCGTTCTAGTCTGTCGGTTAGTGTACATGGATCTTTGGTCTTTCGCTTTGCAAAAGTGCTCGCAGTTCGAGGCAAACTGTGGCGCGGTAAAGCGTGGGTATGCATCCGTTTCGCGTGATAGAATATTGAGGTTATGACAGACGAAATACTTGACCAGGAATATCCCGGAATTGGCAGGCTTCATTATTTTTTGGCGCAAGTGGGAATGATCGCGGCTGTAATATTTGTCGTGACCGTATTCGGGCCGGAGAGCCGAGTGATGAGTATCATGACGCTGGTGCTAATGGTCGCGAGCGTGGTATTGGACGTGTTGCGGCTTAGGAATATCGGTGTGAGCCAATGGTTCTCATTCCTTAGATACGCCCCTTATGGAAAGACTATCTTGTGGATCGGGCTCACGTCGGCGCAGCCGGGATGGATAGAAACTCGTCGTTTGGACCGTGCTGGTAAAAGCATACTGATCTTTCAGTTGGCGCTGCTCGGATTGCTGCTGTTCATGATCTTTCGTTCCGGGATCGCGATGTTCGGGATCGGCGATCTGGGAATGCAGATGTTTTAGTGCGGAAATTTGAGATTTCAGATTTCGTAGTACAAAGACCGAAGGCCCAGATCCAGTCATTGACCCTTACTAGCCGTCTATGATTTTCGCTGGTTCTACCTATAACCCCTTCTTCGCCGCAAATGAATGGTAAGAGTAACCTTTCTTTACCGAAACTCTGGAAGCAGCCGGTTTGATCTGGATTATTACCTGAATGATCACTTGAGTCTGTCCCGGCAAGTTTTCGGTGAGGCGTTGAAAGGCATTTGGATCGATCGGGGAACGAGTGGTGCCGAGCCGGGATCTCAACCACCTTTTCACGTGATCGCGAACCTTTTATTCGATTCGGTGGATGATTTTTATGCAGCTTTATTGCCCAGGATGCACGAGCTTATCGCGGATGCTGCTAAATACACGGACGCTGAGACATTGATCCAGATCAGCGAAGTCCTTCTGCCGGAATCTGTGGGTAAATGAGGCTCCCGCCGAAAATGAAGGAATGCCCCACATGTCAGCGAGTTTATAGAGACGAGACATTAAATTATTGTCTCGAGGACGGCGAACCTCTGGTTTTCGCGTCCGGACATCGGGAACCTGCGACTGCAATTTTTACTTCAGAGAATCCGCCTGGAGAGGCTCCGACTCGGACTTACGATTCACTTTTCCCGCTCGAAGTATCCCGATCAAGTGGTGAAATCAAAACTTCTCCGAATAGAAATTTGCTCATTGCCGGAATCATCGGCGTCCTGGTAATAACAACGCTGGGCTTGGGTTCGTACTGGATCTATGGAAATCGCTCGGCAAAGCAGATCGATTCGATCGCGGTGATGCCGTTCGTCAATGAAGGTGGCAGTGCCGACATCGAATATCTTTCGGATGGAATGACGGACAGCCTTATCAGCAGCCTATCGGGCGTGCCGAACATTTCGGTCAAGGCACGAAATTCTGTATTTCGGTATAAGGGAGCGGACTTTTCCACAAAGAAGGTGGGCGAAGATCTTTCCGTAAACGCCTTGGTGTTTGGTCGCGTGCTCCAACGAGGCAATGACATTGCCCTACACATCGAGCTGGTAGATACGGCGACCGAAAATGTACTGTGGAGCTCCGACTACAACCGGCCTATGGCGAACCTCGTCATGCTGCAGGGCCAGATCGCGCGCGACGTGGCAAACCGACTTCGTGAAAAACTTTCGGGCGACGACGAAAAACGCGTAACTAAAAATTATCCGGTCAATTCCGAAGCGTATGAACTATACCTGAAAGGGCGTTATTTCGCGGGCGGACAAGTAACTGATGAAGGGCTCACAAAGGGCATTGAGCTTTATAAGCAGGCGCTCGAAAAAGATCCTGCATATGCCCTGGCTTACGTTGGAATAGCGCGTGCATACATGAACCTCGGCAGCGTGTGGGGTTTTCGGCCGCCTAGAGAAACTTTTCCATTAGCAAAGGCTGCGATCACAAGGGCGCTGGAGCTTGACCCGTTACTCGGCGAAGCACATGCTGCGTCGGCGAGTTACAGCCTTGCTTACGATCATAATTGGGCCGACGCGGAAAGCGAGGTCTTGCGGGCGATCGAGCTGAATACCAACGATTCAGGCGCACATACGGAATACGGTACGTTCCTGCAGGCGCGTGGGCGTT